>VHDG01000026.1 GCA_016871475.1 Verrucomicrobiota bacterium | reverse complement strand
TGACGGCGTGCCCCACCGCAACGGGCGGCTGCGGCGCCGTTGTCAACTACCCGGCACCGATCGCCACTGACAACAGCGGAGCAGTTGCCGTTACGTGCAATCCACCCTCCGGTACTTTCTTTCCTTGCGGAACCCATTCGGTGGTCTGCGAGGCCAAAGACCGATGCGGCAACTCAGCCCGCTGCGAATTTAAAGTAGTCGTCGTCCAGGGTCGCGTCCCCAAGATCACCTGCCCACCGGACATCACGGTTGTCACCTGCGAAGACCGGGCGATTGTGCAGTTTCCTCCACCCGTCGTCGATCCTCCCGGCACCTCGGTGATCTGCACCCCCCCTTCGGGCTCTTCGTTCCCCATCGGCACGACTGCAGTCATCTGCGTTGCCTCCAATGAATGTGGCGTGGTCAGGTGCGAATTCCGCGTGGTCGTCCGAAAGGGAACTCCTCCGGTCATAGAATGCCCGAAAGGCCCCATTACCTTCACCATACCCTGCGACAGGGAATGCATGCCCATCCAGTACCCGGCCCCGGAGATCGCGAACGGTGCGCTTGCCTCCTGCACTCCGCCTCCAGGAACATGCTTGCCTCCCGGCGAACATGTGGTCACCTGTGTCGCTACCAATGAATGCGGCCGGTCCGTCTGCGAATTCAAGGTTGTGATCGCCCGCTCGACACAAGGGGGTGAGCCTCCGGTGATCCGATGCCCGCAGGACATCATCGTCGCAGCCGACTGCGACCAGGACTGTGTGAAGGTCGAATATCCCAATCCGGTGATCCTCAATGGTGCCCTGGCCAAGTGCGAACCTCCGAGCGGCAGCTGCTTCCCGGTCGGGACCAACGTCGTCACCTGCCTCGCCACGAATGGTTGTGGAGCCTCACGATGCCAATTCCAAGTGATCGTTCGCAAACCTGCACCGGTTGAAATCCGTTGCCCTCAGACCATCACGGTCGAGACCTGCGACGACTGCGCAGTCGTCAACTTCCCAGATCCCCTCGTTGTCAATGGCACACTAGAAAGCTGCTCCCCGAAGTCAGGCACTTGCTTCCCGGTCGGTACCAACATCGTCGCATGTGTGGCCACCAACCGCTGCAGCAAAGACATCTGCAGATTCCAGGTCATCGTGAGGAAGAAGCCCCTCCCAAGGATCCGATGCCCGGAGGATATGCTGGTCACCACCTGTGACCCGTGCGAGAAGGTCGAATATCCACGCCCAGTGGTGCTCGATGGCGCATTGGCTTCCTGCACGCCAGCCTCTGGCACATGTCTGCCCCCAGGTGTGCATGTCGTCACCTGCGTCGCGACCAACGATTGCGGGAAGTCCGAGTGCAAGTTCACCATCACCGTCCGACGCCAGGGTGAAGGCCCGGTCATCCGATGCCCGGGTCGCATCATCGTGGAAACCTGCGAAACGGGATGCGTGAAAGTGGATTATCCGCCTCCCGCGGTTGCGAACGGTGTATTGGTGAGGTGCACGCCGCCGTCAGGCTCCTGCTTCCCCATCGGCACGACCTGGGTCACCTGCCTGGCGAGCAACGCCTGCGGGATCAAGGAATGCCGATTCCCCGTGATCGTCCGCAGGAAACCAGCCCCAGTGATCCATTGCCCGGACAACCTGGTGTTGGAGACATGCAATGACTGCGCTCCATTGCAGTTCCCAGCGCCCACCGTGCTGAACGGATCGCTGGCCAGCTGCAACCCGCCGATCGGCACATGCCTGCCCATCGGCCAGCACGTCATCAGCTGCATCGCCACCAACGAGTGTGGACGCAGCGAATGCAAATTCACCGTCACGGTGCGCAAACAACGTCCGGTGGACATCAAATGCCCGCCTGACATTCACGTCCGAACCTGCGGACAAGGCGAAACGGTTCATTATCCGCGTCCGGAGATCATCGGCGCAGATGATCCCAGCTCCTATGTCCTGCGATGCGAGCCGCCTCCGGGTTCATTCTTCCCCGTGGGCACCAACACAGTCCTCTGCTGTGTCATCGATCGCTGCACGCAGCAACGTCGTTGCTGTGAGTTCAAGGTCATCGTGACCGCCGGCCAGCCCTGCGTGAAGCCTCCGGCGAACATGGTCCTCTGGCACACCTTCGATGAGCCAGCCGGCCCGATCGCCCTGAACTCCATCCCGGGCGCCCCCAATGGCCTGCACATCAACGGCCCCATCCCGATCCTGGGACAAAAAGTCCTGAACAGTCTGGGCTTCGACGGCTTGAATGACTTCGTCGGAACTCCAAACTACGCAGCGATCGTTCTGAACACGAACGACTTCACCATCGATGCCTGGGTGCTGCGTCGGGAAGAACAAGGTCGTCGCGTCATCGTAAGCAAGGTGGGCCAAGGTCCTACCGGTGCCGCTCCGCGCGGTTATGAGTTCTATCTCGCCAATGGCGTGATGCGTCTCTGGCTCAGCGGTGCCACCGGAGTTCAGGACGTCAACTCCGGAGCCCTCGTCCCCGTCGACAACGCCTGGCACCACGTCGCGGTGATGGTCAGCCGTTCAGGCGCTGGAGCCGTAAGGTTCATGCTCGATGGCAACGTCGTCGCAACCCTGCCCGGCCCTGTGCCGAATCAGATCGGCAACACGTCGAGGCTGTATGTGGGTGCTGGAACATTCCCGAACCCCCACAGCTTCTTCCGCGGCGGCATCGATGAAGTGGAAATCTTCAATCGTGCCCTGACTCCGGTGGAAGTGCGCGACCTCTGGCTCGCTGACCGCTTCGGCAAATGCAAGATCAAGTGCCGCATCGCCTGGGACAACCAATACCCAGTCAACGGCGGACCTCTGGTGACTCCAGTCACCATCTGCAACTGCTCAGGTGTTCGTCAGGTGGTCACCTGGTCGATACTGCCAGGTGGACCCGTCCCTCCCATCGGCCCATCCTCGGGAATCGTCGTGCTGAACCCGGGTCAGTGCACCAATGTCATGGTCACACTCGGCCGCCCGACGGTGAACGTCCCGGTGGGCTCGAGGGTGGAATGGCAGGTCGTGCTCTATCCGACCTACGGATGCCCGATCATCTGCCGATCCTCCATCATCAACCCAGGACCGGTCAGCTCGACGGCACCCGTCGGGACCGTGCCGGTTCCTGGAACGCAGGAGCCGGTGGATGTTCGGGTCGGCCTCAATGGCCTGCCTCCTGGTTCACCTATCCGCATCCGCGCGATCGGACCGGACATGGAACCTGACCTTGGCGTGATCAGCCTGAACGGCCTGCCTCCTGGCACTCCGTGGGTTCTCGGTACCCCGGCGGCCCCTGCGGCGGATGAGTTCGAGTTCCTCATCCCCATCCAGTTCCTGGTAGCCAATCCAAACGAGGAATACACCATCCTCATTCAGATGGACCTTAACGAAGATGGGGAGTGGGACACACTCCGATCCTTCGACCTGAGCAACCCGGTGGTATCGCCGCCGGTTCTGTCCATCGAGTCCGTGGATGGTGCTGCAATCATCACATGGACCGGCAACGGGGTTCTGGAATCATCCGAGGGTCCGGACGGCCCATGGACAGCGATCCCCGGGGCAACCTCAGGACACAAGGTCCAGGCATCCGAGAAGCGTCTGTTCTTCCGGGTGCTGGGTGCACTGCCTGAGCTCGAGCTCCCCGTCGAGTAACGACCCCTGAGTCGATCGAAGTCTGAACAACACAGCGGGCGCTGGTTAGCCGCAAGGCAGCCAGCGCCCGCTCGCTTTGCAGTTTGACCCGACGCGCCTTCGAATTATGGTCCCGGCGTGAACGTTCCACTCCGGACCATTCGAAGGGCGACCCTGGATGACCTCCCCAGACTTTCTGAGCTCTGGACCCTGGAACGATTGCCCGTCCAAGAATTCGAACCGCGCTTCAAGGAGTTCCAGGTGGCTGAGTCCGACTCCGGAGAACTCCTGGGCGCCTTGGGTGTGCAAGCAGCCGGCGTGGAGGTCCGGCTTCATCATGAAGCCTTCTCCTCGTTTGAGCATGCCGACGAACTTCGTGCCAGGTTCTGGGAACGTATCCAGGTCATGGGACAAAACCAGGGATGGGTCAGGGCATGGACGGATCTGTCCACACAAGGCTGGCGAAACCTGGGCTTTGATCCGGCGACCCCAGAGCAACTCACTCGCGTGCCCGAGGCATTCGGCCACCCGTTGCACGGAGTATGGCATGTCATCCAACTCCGATCGGAACGGGCCAAACCACCCTCCATCGACGCCGAGCTGCAGCTCCTGAGGATGCAGAGCCAGGCCGAAACACAAAAACTCAGGCGTCGAGCCCGTTTTTTTCAAGTGTTGGCAGCGATCCTCGTCACCTCCCTGGTGACCTGGTCCGCCGTTAACCTCTACCGCTACAAGCAGCACAGGCAGCAGATCCAAGGCAGATGAAATACCGCTGGATCACAGCTCCGGCACAACCTGCCCTGGCAAACTTCCTCGCGAAGGAGGTCGGAGTGTCTCCTCTCCTCGCTCAATGTCTGTTGAACCGGGGCTTGTCCGAACCAGACTCGATCCGACGCTTCCTCGAACCCCGCCTCAAGAGTCTCGCAGACCCTTTTCTCATCCCTGGCCTCTCGGCGGCCACAGAACGACTCCTCGTCGCGCGCGAGAAGAAGGAGAGAGTGGTGGTTTTTGGAGACTACGATGTCGATGGAGTGACGTCAGCAGCCCTGCTTTGCGACGTGTTCTCCAAGCTCGGAATCTCCACCCAATGCTACCTGCCTCATCGACTCGATGAAGGCTACGGCCTCACCCAGTCCGGTGTGGAGAACTGCCGGAAAAGGCACCCGACAGACCTGATAGTGGCCGTGGATTGCGGATCCACCTCTGTGGACGTCATCGCACGTCTGAAGGATGCCGGCATCGATGTCATCGTGGTTGATCATCATCAAGTGTCCTCCCCGGCCCCTGCGGCATTTGCTCTGGTGAATCCACAGGTGCAGAAGGATCCACCCTGGTTCAAAGAGCTGTGTTCGGCGGGCTTGGCATTCAAGCTGGCCCATGGCCTGGTCAAGCGCGCTCGCGACGCCGGGATCAACGAAGCCATGGCGCTCGATATTAGGAATTACCTCGACCTCGTGGCGCTGGGCACCATCGCAGACCTGGTGCCGCTGACGGGGGAGAACCGGATCCTGGTGTCAGCAGGCTTGGAACGTCTGGATAGGACGGAGCGACCGGGCCTCACAGCCCTCAAGGAAGTGGCACGGATCCAGGGGAAGATCCGGGGCTACGAAGTAGGTTTTCAGCTCGCGCCCCGGCTGAATGCAGCAGGGAGGCTCGAGGCGGCGACGCAGGCGCTGGAACTGCTTCAGGCACCCGATGCAGAAACCGCCATGCCATTGGCTCAAAGGCTGGACAACTGCAACGCGGAAAGACAAGCCATCGAGCGCGCCATCACTGAACAAGCTCTCGCTGAACTTCGATCACGATTCGATCCCGCCAAAGACTACGTGCTCATCGCAGGAGGACTCAGCTGGCACATCGGGGTTGTGGGTATCGTCGCCTCAAGGATCTGTCAGGAGTTTCACAGGCCCACGATCGTGTTTGGCGGCGATGGGCACGAGTGGCGGGGTTCCGGTCGGAGCATTGATGGTTTTGATCTGGCAGGAGCCCTGCGGCAATGCAGCGATCTCCTCCTGAGACACGGTGGCCACGCCATGGCCGCCGGGGTGAGCATCAATCCTTCGAAACTGGGCGAGTTTAAGGAGCGGATCAACCACATCGCTCGAACCCAGATCCCGGCGGAGCAGCTGCAACCACGCCTGCGGCTGGATGCAGAAGTCACCACCAGCGATCTCTCGATGGGCCGCATCGCTGAGCTGCAGCGGCTGCAGCAGACAGGGATGGGGAATCCGCAGGTCCAGGTATTCGCCAGAGGACTGACCCATCACCGGCCGCTGCAACGAATCGGAGCTGAGCGGAAGCATGCGAAACTCTGGATCAAGCTCGAGGGAAGAACATCGCCCCTCGAGGCCGTATGGTGGGGGGTGGGTGATGCGCAACTACCCACGGGCTGCTTCGACCTGGCGTTCGCCCCCAAACTCAACGAATACCAGGGAAACACATCGGTGCAATTGAGCGTCCTGGACTGGCGTCCCGCCGAGGCTCCGGCGATTTAGCCTGGGTTTGGGAAGACCTCAGAACCGCCAGGCATCGCACCGCTCAGGCGATCGCCCAAACCCTCCCCACCCTTGATGTCAATGGCCAGCCTCTGACGGGCCGCCTACCCTTCTGCATCCACAACCCAGGTCAAACGCTGGATGGCGAGATCGGCAGCCCGGCGAAAATGCCGTGCTCAGCTGATCAGCTTGCTCACCAAATCACCGCTGATGTCGGTCAGCCGATAGTCCCGTCCCTCGAACCGGTAGGTGAATCGTTTGTGATCAATGCCCATGAGATGCAGGATCGTCGTGTGCAGGTCATGCACATTCACCGGGTCGCTCACGATGTTGTATCCAAACTCGTCTGTCTCTCCCAACACGAGTCCCGGCCTGACCCCGCCCCCTGCCATCCAGATGGAGAAACAACGCGGATGATGATCGCGCCCGAAGTTGTCCTTCTGGATTTGTCCTTGCGAGTAAGCCGTGCGCCCAAACTCGCCACCCCAGATGACCAGGGTTTCATCCAACAACCCACGGGCCTTCAAATCCCTGATCAGAGCTGCACTGGGTCGATCGGTGTTCTTGGTTTGAGTCCGGATGCCCCCGGGCAGCCCACCGTGATGATCCCAGTCTCGATGGCACAGCTGCACGAACCGCACGCCGCTTTCGCTGAGCCTTCTCGCGAGCAGGCAGTTGTTCGCATAGGAGGCTTTGCCGGGTTCGGCCCCATATAGTTCGAGGACCTCTTTGGGCTCGCGGGAAAGATCCATCAGCTCCGGCACGCTGGTCTGCATGCGGAACGCGAGTTCGTAGTTTTCGATGTGTGTGGCGATGGCTGGATCAGCCAGCAGCCCAAGCTGGCGACGATTCAGCTCCTGCATCGCATCCAGAAGCTGACGGCGGGCGTTCATGCTCAGGCCTGGGGGATTGGACACGTAGAGGACTGGGTCGCCCTGATTGCGAAGCTGCACTCCCTGGTGGTTGCCGGGAAGAAAACCATTACCCCAGTAGCGTGCCTGCAACGACTGGCCGCCACTCCCACTCGTCAGCACAACAAATGCCGGGAGGTTCTCGTTCTCACTCCCAAGCCCGTAGCTAAGCCATGATCCAAGCGTAGGGCGGCCGGGCTGCTGATGTCCCGTGCCAAAAAAGGTCACCGCGGGATCGTGATTGATCGGTTCAGTGAAAACGGAGCGGATAAGCGCAACCTCATCGATGATGCTCCCGGTGTGTGGCAGAAGTTCACTCAGCTCCACACCCTGCGATCCGTAGCGCTTGAACGGGAAGGCAGGCCCCACACAAAGCAATGCGGACTGCCCCGCTGTCATGCCTGTGATGCGTTGACCTCGCCGGACGCTGGGCGGGAGCTCCACACCCGTCATCTCCGTGAGCTTCGGCTTGGGATCAAAGAGATCCAGGTGCGAGGGTGCTCCGGACTGGAACAGGTAGATCACGCGCTTGGCTTTCGGCGCAAAGTGCAGGCCGGCAAGAGCGGGTTTGGCACCACCCGCAGGGGTTGCATACGATGCCCGCTGCAAGAGAGTTCCCAAGGCAATGGATCCAAGGCCCGTTGTGCTGCGGGCGAGAAAAGCTCGTCGGCTGAGAATCCGGTCAACTTCGTTGTGGAGTTGCATGGCTACTTCGTGATGGTTTCGTTCAGGTTGAGCAGGACGTTTGCGACGGCCGTCATGGACGCCAATGTCACCCGGTCCATTCCTTCCGGCACCCGAGATTCCCCCACCTTCAACAACGCTTCGACGGCGGCAGGCTCGCCCTGAAACCGGGTGAGTTGCTGGTCGTATGCGCGCCTGAGAGTGTCCAGTTCGGAGCTCTCCGGCACGCGCCCAAGAGTCAGCCGGAATACCCTGAGGAGGCGTCGATGGATGTCCTGGGGCTCCTCGCGAATCACTCTCTGTGCCAACCCACGCGCGCATTCCACGAAAGCAGGGTCGTTCATCAGCACCAGGGACTGAAGGGGAGTCTGTGTTCGCTGCCGAACAAAAGTACAAACTTCCCGATTCGGAGCGTCGAAAGTGGCGAACGCAGGGTAGTGCGCAGAGCGCCGCCAAAACACATAAAGCCCGCGACGAAAAAGATCCTCGCCATGATCCTGAACGAACACCGAGTCGGTCCCGTCCCAGAGGCCTGGTGGTTGGTAGGGCTTCACACTCGCTCCGCCGATCCTTGGGTTCAGCAGACCAGACACCGCCAGGGCGTTGTCCCGCACAAACTCAGCGTCAAGCCGGGTTCTGGGGCTGCGTGAAAGAAGACGGTTGTAGGGATCGACCTCCGCTTTCGTCGGGAGAGCCAGGGCGGATTGGCGATACGTGCGGCTGCTCGTGATCAGCCGGACAAGGGCTTTCACATCCCAGGGCTCCACGGGAGGATGGGCGGTTGGATCCCCATCACGAAAGCGTGCCGCCAACCAGTCCAGAAGCTCAGGATGGCTCGGCCATTCCCCCTGCGCTCCAAAGTCGTTGATGGTGTTAACCAGTCCGGCCCCAAAAAACATGGCCCAGTAGCGGTTCACGGTCACACGCGCCGTGAGGGGATGATCCGGGGACAGAAGCCAGGCAGCGAGGTCCAAACGATTGGCCTTGGGTCCAGCTTCAGAAGTATTCGAGCGATGAGAAATCCTCACCCGGCCTGCCTCGTTCGTGACGCTCGCCTTCCTCAGCGGCGGCAGGAATTCCGGGGTGCCAGGCCAGACACGCTCGCCACGCATCCGAAAGTCGCCCCGGACAAGGCGGTGCGTTTCCCGGGGTGGATCCATCTCCTCCATGATCATCGATGTCGGAATCGCAGCAATGAGGTCGCTCTTCGTCTTCCGCGCCTTGTCAACAGCCGCCAGGGATCGAAGGTAGTCGGTGGCATCGTTCTCGCGGTAGAATCTCTGGAGGTCGGATCGCTCCTCATCCGACCGGTTTGCACGCGATTTCTGAACGATCTGGAACATGCCCTCGAGGGCGAGCAGGCGGGCGTCGCGACTGCTCAAGACCCGATCGTAAAACCGAACGTCGTCCAGTTGTCCCTTGAAGTGCGACTCGCTTTTTCGCGAGCCCAACCTCAGCGGTTCGGAGTTGCCAATGGAGCCTTTCAAGGTGTCCCTCTCGACCTCGGATGGACGTTCCCTGCCATCCACATAAAGTTTCAGCCCTGCAGCCTTCGCTGATCCATCGTAGGTCACCAACACATGACGCCACCCCCCGCCTTCGATCTTTTCACGGCTGCGCACCTTCAGAGCGTCCTCGGGCAACTTGTGACTGAGGTGAACCTCCAGGCGATTGTCGTTGATGAACAAGTCGAAGCCCCGGTAACCAGGACCCGACTCCATCTTGCTGAACACCGCACCGCTTCCTTCGATCTTGATCCAGGCTCCGTAACTGAACGTGTTGGTCGTACCGAAGGATCCTCTGCCGCCGACGTCCACATGCATCTTTCCGTCGAACCTAAGGCCTTTGCCGAGCCGAGCCGCCACGAACTCTGGCTGGTCATCACGAACAAATCTGGCGGAGTCCCCCGACTCCACCGGGTCTGCCGGCTGCGGAGGTTTGGTGGACGGCGTTTCCCCCGGAGTGTGTTCGGGCGTGCTGACGGCGAATGAGCCATCGAGCTTCACACGCGCAACGAGTCCCGCTGGTTCCAGTGGTTTCGGAGGTGAAGCGAGCATCTCACGTTCCCATTTCTCCTGAGTCTCTCCCAACTCGTTGCTGCGGTCTTGAAGCGTTTTCTCGGCGTCGCGCAGAGTGAAGTCGGCCTCCACAAACCGCATGGCCTGATCGAGTGTCGGAGCGGGCAGACGGGGAGGAGGATTGTCCGTCCGGATGCGATCCAATCCCTTCTCCGGCACGTTGTGAAAAAAGGCGTAGAGCTGGTAGTACTCGGACGTTTTGAGCGGATCAAATTTGTGGTCGTGACATTCCGCACAGGCAACCGTCATGCCAAGCCAGACATTGCCGAGAGTGTTCACACGATCTGCCACATACTTGTTCAGATACTCATCCGGATCCGCTCCCCCTTCATCGTTGGTCATGTTGTTTCGGACGAATCCCGTGGCTATCCGTTGATCGTGAGTGGGATTGGGCAGCAGGTCGCCGGCAAGTTGCTCCAGGGTGAAAACATCGAAGCGCTTGTTCTCATTGAACGCCTTGATCACCCAATCCCGCCATATCCACATGAAGCGCACACCGTCGAAGTGATAGCCGCTGGTGTCAGCATACCGTGCCAAATCCAGCCAGTTCATCGCCATGCGTTCGCCATAATGCGGCGACGCCAGCAGACGATCGATGGACCGCTGGTGAGCACCTGGAGTCGAATCTGAATCAAAGGCATCGACCTCTTCGGGGGTGGGTGGGAGGCCCGTGAGGTCGAATGTGATCCGACGCAGCCAGGCGGGTTTGCCGGCGTCGGAGGCAGGGGCCAGGCCGGCACGTTCGATCCTCTCGAGGATGAACCGATCAACCTCATTGATAGGCCAGGAGGCGTTTGTGACGGCCGGAGGAGTGGAGGCCACCGGAGGAAGGAAAGACCAGTGATTTCGCCAGGAAGCCCCCTCCTTCACCCATTTCACCAACAGGTCTATCTGCACGGGCGTCAGCGGCTTCCCGTCCTTGGGCGGAGGCATGATGGTGTCAGGATCATGGCTGAGAATCCTTGTGATGAGAGAGCTCTTCTCGACGGAACCAGGGACCACGGCTTGAGCCCCGGACTTGAGCGTGGCTTTGGCCGATTCCTGCTGATCGAAACGAAGGCCTGCCTTGCGTTTGTCGTTGTCAGGCCCGTGACAGGCGAAGCAGTGATCGGAAAGAATGGGCCGGATATCGCGGTTGAAATCGATCGCGCCCGCTGCTGCGGAAAACGATGTGACGGAGAGAATCACAAAGGACGCCGCAAAGCGGAAACCGGTTCTCAGGATGGAGTTTAAAAGCGCCATTTTTGATGTTCGTTCAACCTGAGGCTCGAAGGTGCCCGTCGACGATCTGATGCCAGGCTGTTCCGCATCTCGACGATGCTCAACTTCGGCTTCCAGGCTGCTGGAATGGGAACTGGACGAGCGAACCCTACTCAGGCTTCAAGTGAACGTCACGTGAAACTCCGAACAATACCGCACCCGGGGCGCATGACGCATTATCCGGTTCGACCACCCCTGTCTCCCCCTTCAGTTACAACCTTCACAGACCTCGCCTGGGTGATGCTTGCAGAAGACACAGGCCGGCGGGACGCGAGCGCTCCCGGGGAGTGAGTGGTTGAGGGTGTACGAAGAAACGGCGCGCCAGCAGGCTGACGCGCCGTTCTTGAATCTCGCTGTGCGGGTTACTTCGCGGGAGGTGCCAACAGGCGGTAGTACCGCTCATCAGCCTCGCGATTTGGATCGATGACGATCAATGGACGTTGGCTCGTCGTTCCGCCCACGTTGCCAAGGTTCTGCCAATTGCCCTGCCCCAAGTCATCGCGGAATTGGAGCGTATAAACCCGGTTGGACTGACCCAGGAATCCGATCGATGCTCCATTCGCGGAAACCGAGATGGAATCGATCTTGAGGAAACTGGTTTTGTCCTTCGGGTTTGTTCCCGCCTGGAACTCCTGGAGGTTGGTGTGATTGTCACCGTCCGTATCCTGGGCGGCATCGGCTGCATTGGAGGATGAGAACCCATAGACGGCCTCCCACTGATCACCCATGCCATCTCCATCGGAGTCGTTCATGACGACGAGCAAGGCCTGGGTGCTGTTGGTGCCGGATGTCCCGGTGGCCAGGTTTGTGGCCACGCAGGAGTAGAGCCCCGCGTTGGTCAGTTGCACATTCGCGAGGACATAGGTCTTGCCGACCGCACCTGGAATCGGGGTGTTGCCTCTCCGCCATCGGTAGGCAATCGGTTCGAGACCTGTCGCGTCTGCCGAGAACGTGACGTCTTCACCCACCAGAGCCACGACGCTGAGCGGCTGCACAGTGTATACAGGACGAACCAGAACCGCCAGGCGGGCGACCGAGCTCAATGCGGCCCCGATGCTGTCAGTGACGCGCACACGGTAGTCGCCGGTATCCTCCAACACCAGGTTGCGCACGGTGAGCGTGGACGTCGTCGCGCCGGGGATATCCTGTCCATCCTTCGTCCACTGATACCTCAGTTGACCTGTTCCAATCGCCACAACGCGGAACGTTGCAGTCAAGCCGGGACGCACATTCTGACTCTCCGGTTGTTCAACGATCACGGCAGGTTGCAGGACAATGAGCTCGGCGGCTGTGCTCTCCACGGAACCATTCCCATCGAGCACGATGACCGTGTAGGACCCTGCCTCGGAGACGAGGATGGGGTTCAATGTGAGCGTGGCAGAGGTTGCACCTCCGATGTTTTGTCCATCGCGACGCCACTGATAGGTCAGCGGTGCGCGACCAGTGGCCACGACAGACAGTGAGGCGGACGTGCCGCCCACGACGGTGGCGCCCTGCGGCTGCTGGGTGATAACGGGAGCGTCTGCAGGAACGAAACTGCGGCCAGGGGTCGCCAGTGCCCCGGTCCAGCTGGCGGGATCGTTCCCGAAGAG
>VHDG01000025.1 GCA_016871475.1 Verrucomicrobiota bacterium | reverse complement strand
GCCCTCGGTTTTTAACAGGCACAGGCCAGAATTGGGTGCCACCCAACGTGCCCAAGCGGAACGCGTTCCCCAAGCTCCTGCGGGACGCGGCTCGCCCACCTCGATTGTGAATGAACTGAGATCCCTCTCGAGGACCCCGACACTGCCAGGAATGCGGGTTCGGTCTTGAAAAGAATCCGATAACCCAAACGCCTTCATCGGCAACCACGCCAATAGCAAAGCTGATACGAGAGGCCGGATGGGTGAATGTGGGTAAGTCATGAGCCCCCTTACGATGGATTGTGGTGGGCACTCTGTAGAGGTTTCGTTAATGGAAATCAAGGCTGGTTAACGGCTCGCCCGCCCCAACTGTGGAAAACCTACCCTTGCCCCTCCATGGGAACTGGGAACCCTCGGCGCGACTCTCGCCGGAGTGGATTCCACAACCGGCCGGGAGCTGAGGGTGGACATCTCCGCGATTTCGTGGCTGGGCATTTACAAGAAAGAGGAATAGGATCCGGCACATGTTCTATCGGACCGCATTCCATTGCTTGATCTCCGTGGTGGGTCTCGTCTTGTTGGCGGGTTGTGCGACCAGCACGGTTGAGAAACGAAAGACCGAAAAATACGGGGCTTACAGCTCACTGACGCCTGAACAACGGGAGCTCGTGGACCAGGGCAGGATCAAGGTGGGGATGAGCATGGACGCTGTTTACATCGCGCTGGGCAAACCGGACGAAGTCGTCCAGCAAGAGAACCAATCTGGCTCGAGCATCCATTGGCTCTATAACGGATCCAATCTCCGCGAATATCGGTATTGGACCTACAGGAACGTCCGGGCCGGGGATCGTTACTACTCCGAGCCCTATCTGGCCCAAGACTACTACCTTCAACCCTACGTGAAGGCTGAAGTCACTTTTCAGAACGGAATCGTGTCTCAGTGGAGAACCTTGCCGTCCCCGCGCTAGCGGGTGTCTGGATTCGATTCCCCAATGAAGATTTAGGCCGCCCCTTTTTTGGCTCGACCATCGCTGGGGCTCTGGACTAACACACCCCCCAGCCACCAAACACAAAGCGAGGTACACCCGTGCCCAGACTCATTGTTAATCCCGGCACAACAGCACAGTGGGAGATTCCGCTCCGTACGGGCGTAACGCCAATCGGTCGCTCCTCAGCCGGCAACCCCTATCCTATCGACCATCCTTCCGTCGCCGATCAGCACGCAGAGATTGTGGTGGACGATGTGGGATGCCTCTACCGGGACCTCGGATCCGGCCAACCTTCCACCGTGGCGGATTTTCCTGTTCAGGAAGCTTATCTGCAACCTGGGCAGTCGCTGAGGGTCGGCGAGGTTGATCTGAGATTTGATCTTGGGGTGGCTGCGGCAGCGAACCCGGCGCAGCCTGCGATCCCCTCCGGTAAACTGTTCTGTCGCTCGCACCCTGGATCACCTGCCATGCATTATTGTGGCACGTGCCAGAAGCCTTTTTGCTCCCTGTGCGTCTCCGGACGCTCTGGCCATCACTACTGCCGTGTTTGCGGGAGCGCCTGTACGGCGGTCGATGCATCAGCAGCCTTCGAACCGGAAGTCGAGAGGAGTTTCTACGAGCGCATCCCGGGATGCTTCTCATATCCGTTTAAGGGCAAGGGAATGTGGATGATGATCCTGGGCTCGATCATTTGCGCAGCCGTCACGTTCGCAGCCCAGTTCTTCTGCGTCGCGTGGGGGATCCTGGTTGGTTATGGCGTGATGTATGCGCAGGGAATCATCCAGTCATCCGCTCAGGGTGAGGATGAAGGTCCTGATTGGCCCAACATCGACGGGGGGGTGTTCGGCGCTCTACTTCCCGCGCTCCTGCGGTATGTCGTGGTCATGATCGCCGTGTTCCTTCCCACCATGGCGTGTGAATACATGGCGAGGGACGGATCAGAGATTTGGGAATACGCTGCCATAGCCTTCGGAGTTCTGGGGTGGTGCTATCTTCCGATGTCCCTGCTGGCTGCCGGGCTGCTGGATTCGGTTGGAGCTATCAGTCCAACGGTGGTGATTCCTTCCATCCTCCGGATACCTGGAGAGTACACGGTGACGGTGTTGCTACTGGGCTTCCTGGTGGCTTTGAACGCTGGGATCCAGCTGGGTTTCAGCCACCTCACATCCGTGCCATTCGTTCCTGAGACATTGACCGGCCTCTTCGCGTTCTACCTTATCACCGTTGATGTCCGTATTCTCGGCGTGATGTATCATTCCAACCGGCGACAGCTGGGTTGGCTCTAGGCCGATGTCCTGGGAATAGAGCCTGTTTTGTTGACCTCAATTCGAGCTGCGGCAAGGCGGGTAAGGAAGGTGGCCCCGCCGGATGCCATGACAGCCCGGCAATGTCCCCACCATTCGGCTGCCTCACTCCAAGGCAGTCAGGCGCAGCCCTGGGATTTCGCAGCTGACGATCTCCGGAATGGATTTCGGGTGGCTGAGCCACCCAGGCCCCTCGCTTTGCTTCGTCTCCAACAAAGAATTTTCACTCAAACACACGATGGCCGAGCGTTTTGGCTAAAGGTTTTCAGGCATCGATTCGATGTTAAGATAGGCACAGGAACGTGTGTGCCTGCAATTCCATGAAATCACCGCTTCAACTCGATGTCCCTGGATGGACTGGCTACCTGGCAGGCAGAGCTGCGGCCGGGCTCTATTTCGCCCAGATGCAAGCCATGAAAGCGCTCAGGGTTCAGCGAAATCTGGAGCGCGTCGCAGGATTCCTCAGGACCCTGCCCGAACTGGCTCCCGGACTCCGCCAGCCAGGGAGTGAAAAAGGGGCACCACCCTCGCTGGCCGCCAACCTGCAGACCTTGGAACGGATGGGATGAAAAAGACCGACTCCCATTCGCTGATCCAACGCATCCTGCGCCGAACTCTGGGATTGGACCCGGCTGCCGTGAACCTTTCAGACTTCGAGCAGGCAGTTGCAGCTCGAATGGCCCAGCACGGGATCCGATCGCGTGTCCGCTACATGGAGATCCTTCGATGCTCCAGGAAGGAGCGTCAGAGCCTGGTTGAGACTGTCCGCCTTCCCCAGACTTCATTCTTCCAGGACCCGGAAACCTTGAGCTCGCTCAAGCGCTGGGTCGCCTGCCACTGGTTGCCCAGACCTTCAAAGAAACCCCTGAGGTTGCTAAATGTCCCGGCGACCACGGGCGAGGAGGCCTATTCACTGGCGATCACCCTCCTGGAATCAGGGCTACAGGCCCACCAGTTCCACATTGATGCGGTTGATGTGAATGACCGCGCACTGAGGATTGCAGCAAGTGCCAGCTATCCTGCATCCGCGATGGTTACCGCTCCGGAAAGCCTCCAGGATCGCTATTTCCTCAGGGAACAAAACGGGTTTCGCATCAGCGGCGCCGTTCGCTCCCAGGTAAGTTTCCTGAAGACGGACCTCGAAGGCTCCAAGTCGATGTCCGGTCCCTACGACATTATCTTCGGCAGGCGCCTGATGAGGTTTTTCGCAGCGTCGGCGCAGGGACGGATCCTTCGAGGTCTCGAGAAAGCATTGAAACCAGGAGGACTGCTGATTGTCGGGGGAAAACCCGAACCGAAAAAATCCAAGGGCGCCCCCGCTGGATGGTCCACCGCGCAAGCGCCGATCTCTCCCGTCCAGGAAGTCCAGGAACGGGTGAAGCTCAAGGAGGCCGGTGAGCTGATCGAGTCGCGTCGCTTCGATGAGGCCGCGTGGATTTGTGTGAATGTTCTGGCCATCCACCGGGCGTGCGCCCAAGCCGTTTGCCTGCTCGGAAAGATTGCCCAGGCGGAAGGAAGACTGACTGAAGCTCGCGAGTTCTTTCGCCGGGCTCTCTATCTCCAACCCAGACTTCGGCCTGCCATCCAAGCCCTGGGTCAATGCCCACCCTGGCTGCCGCACCCATCAACGCGTCGCCGCTCCAGTTGAGAGAAGTAACCTTCTCGGGACAGCACTGATGCGTTGCGGAAGAGTCGGAGCTTCCTCCAAGACCACTTACCTCGTTTCAGGCGGCTTCTCCATGGTACCCAACCGGCTCGGAACTCTCGACGGACCCAGCACTGGCAGGAATCCCAGTCGTTCAGACCTCCGTGTGTAGTGATTGGCTGGGTCGAAACGTTCCCAAGACCATAGGGAACCATCCCGGGCCAAGCCCGCGAATCCATTGAGATGATTGACAACGCCCGCCCAGTCGACACGCCGTGAGAATCGCGAAGCGTTTGCGCTTCCTGGATTCTCCGCCGGGTCCGAGGGAAAGCCCCACTGCCAGAGTGTTCCGTCCTCCCTCAAAGTCAGAGCCTTCTTGGCATCCGCGAGAACAGAAACCCAGACGCGCTCATCGCTGATGGGCACGCGGTCTGCACGCAAGCTGTATTTGCCTGCTTTGCTTAGCCGGAACGATTCAGTAGGCCAGCGGCCATTTGCTGGATCCTCTTGCGAAGTGCTTCGTTGTTCGTCGCTTACATATTTCAGTTCAATACGCGCACTCCTCACGCCTCGCTCTTCACAAGAGTCTGCTGCGCAACTGTCCACTGTCCTACTGAATCGTTCCGGCTTAGACGCTGCCACGTTGCCGTGACGACAAATTCTTTCTCCGAGGAAACCCCCACATACGTTCCACCAATCGCGGGGGTAAAAACTGCACCCAGGGTTGTCCATGCTGTGTTGGTGACTACATGCATCGGTCTTGCAGTCAGAGTCTTGGAAATCTGAAGGACGTTTGTGTCGGAGTGGTTCCAGGACGGCGAGTCAAAGGAATAGACAGTGCCGTTACTGTGCGTCAGGAGCCTGTACGAACTCACTGACCGGAGATCCTTCCAGATCCCCGATTCGCTCAACCGATGGGGTTGGAAGTCTGCACGCCACAATCCCCAAAGCGAGCCATCGCGCTTCAAAAGCTGGATACTGGAGGCACGGGCCGTTGCCGCCTGCCAATCGGCGTCCGCCCCGTACTGAACCATGTTTCGGGGATCAGGCTGTCGATCTCCCAGCTTACCCCTCTCCTCCCCAGGCTGGGAAAGCCACAAGGTTCCATTTGATTTGATCCCGATGATTTCCCAAGCCGTGCACTCAACGCTCACCCAACCATTACCGGGTAACCAGCCCTGGGTAGTAATGGCTGCGTCGCCATGGATACGCGGGAAACGAAAGTCATCCAGTTGCGAATCTAGACTGCGTCCCCACCAGCATCGCCCATCTGCGAGCAGCACCGTCAGGGCGCCTGCGAACATGTGACTCTGAATCCGAACCTTGTCCGGTCCTGGAAGAAGTGAATCCTGGGATGGCTGGGCCTCAGCAGCCCATATCTCCCACGAACGATGGTAGATCGCTGCAGTCAGCCAAGGCAGCACCAGCACAGGGATTCCAAGCAGAACCAGTGCGTTCCGACGCCAGAGCGCCGTTCCGGTAAGGGCTTGCTGCGAGTTCCTCCAAACCCGGATGCAGGCCAGGGCCACCACCGGCATGAGAATGGTCCAGATCCCAAGGTTTCCGTTCCAGAAAGGGTCATGAAACACACGAACTCCCGGCTGGGTGAGTCCGATCCCGATCGCTCCCAGTAAAATTCCGAGAATCGCAGGACTCATCGCTTGGAGGGCGCTTCGAGCCATGGAAGAAGCAGTCAGTGCTGCCAGAAAGATTCCACCTGTCACACCGGTCATGAATAACAATGGGAATGCCTGAAACGGCAGAACCTGCGTCAGCAGCGAGTCCAGGGAGACCAGCATTCCAAGCAAGCCGTGGTTGTCTGAGCTCCATGGGTCCTCCACAAGCGAGGCTCTTAAATTGCCCAGGACGTCATTCCGTTCGATCAGCACCGGGGCACATGCACCCAGAATCCAAGCCAGAAGACCTGCGACCGCCACCTTGGCAAACATCTGGCGTGAACGGCTTGCCCCGAGACAGAGCTGGGCTTCCCAGACATGATGTCGCCGCTCTTCGGCAATCGCGGACGCACCGACCAATAGCGGCAGGATCAGCCAGATCAACCAAAACGAATCCAAGCCCATCGCAAGAATTGGATACGTCCGGTCCAGGGGACCAGGAGCCCAGGAGATCATCAAACTGCGCATGATCACGACACCCACATGAATCAAAGCCAGCAATGCACCAAAGAGAATCAGTGCCCGATGCATGCGGAGTTCCTTGCGAGCCAGAGGCCAGCGGGACCGTCGACAGATTCCGGAGGAGGGTTCAGGTTTCTCGACTGGGGTCAGATGCAGAGAGGAGGGTATTAGCGATGGCTCCAGATCCTGCGCGTTGAGAAAAAGTCTTCTGGCCAGAAACCACCCTGCAGCCGCGTAGATGGTGAGGGTCCCGACGACAAAGGGAGTGAGGTCCTGAACAGTGTTTCCGATTGCACGATTGAGGCCGAGGACCAGCAGCAGAGGACTGATCGCAGCGAGCCAGAAAGCGGCCGCCGTTTGGCGGGTCAACAAGACGGCCCACAGTCCTCCCGTGTAGGCACACACGACGACCATCACTGAGGTCAACTGGAAGAACTCCATATTTCCCTCAATCACGGTCCCCAATCGACCGTTAAACCGGGCAGCCACAATCCATCCTAAAAGCAGAGCACCCATGGCACCTGCGGAAACCAGGCTCTTCACGCGCCAGATGCTGACCCTCGAAATGGGAAGACTCAGGAGTCCAGAAAAGGTCCGCCCCGACATCTCCCTCCCAAAAGGTTCCAGTGCCACCACCATCGCTGCAATAGGGGCCAGGATGATCTGTAGCATGATCCAGGGATCGCGAAACTGTCCCAGTCCTTGAGGACTCCAGACCAATGCGCCCACCGGCAAGGCTGCCACCCCAAACGAAGGGGCGATCATCCGGATCTCTTTTCGCAATAGCGCACTCATCACGCCTCCTTTCTCAAGTTCTGCGAGGCGACAAAAACTTCCTCCAGGGAGAGGGACTCCGCCTGGATGTCCTCTGGTTTCAACGGTTGCAGCCCAGCCAGAACCTCCTCTGCCCCGCCAAACGTCAGGATCTCAGCCTCGCGTCCTCGCTGTGTGACCTTCAGCGCCCGATCGATCCGAAGCGCATCCGGCACCTCGGCAAATCTCACCCGGATTCTGCGGAACTCATCCCGAGCCTCGTCCGCTCCCATCGACAACAGCTCCTTCCCCTGATCGATGATCGTGAAGGCATCGATCAAACCCTCGAATTCGCTGATGAGATGTGTCGAGACGAACACTGTTCGACGCTCCGGATCTGTAGCCTGGTAGGCGCCGATCACCGTCTCGATGAACTCGCGGCGGACAATGGGATCAAGTCCCGAGGTGGGCTCATCCAGCAGCAACAACTCGGGCTCCGGGCAAATGGCAGCGATGAGGGCCAGTTGGGTGCGCTGCCCTTTCGACATCGAGCTCGCGTTCTGGCCGGGTCGCAGCCCAAAACGACCCAGAAGATCCGCCTCCAGCTCCTGGTTCCACTTCGAACGAAACGACGCCTGGTAGTTGAGAACATCTCTAACGGACATCCATGGATAAAAAGCGACCGCATCCGGGACGTAGGACAGTCGCGACTTGATGGCGACCTCGTCCTTTCGAGGGTCGAGGCCGAACACTCTCGTTTCACCTGCCGTGGGACGCAGGAGATTCAGAAGACATTTGATGGTGGTGGTCTTACCGGCGCCATTGCGTCCAAAAATCCGTAGCAGCATCCTGCCGGCACCTTGAGAGACAGGCCTTCCACGGCATCGATCGAGCCGTATTTTCGCACGAGACTTCGGGCTTCTATGACGGTATCCTTGGTTTTCATGATGTGTGTTTCGAGGATGGGTTCCTGGGGTTCTGTTCTTTGGATCCGATCTCCTGAGCCCTGGCTTCAAAGTGATCCAGACGCTCCTCGACCCGCTGGAGGAACTCCTTTCGAGAGATCTGGAGGTGGTGAGCGGTGACCACAGCCTCATCGATCTCCTTTACAAGCAGCTTCTCCCTGACGCTCGCTTTGAAAGGAGTGGCGCCCTCCTTTAAGAAGCATCCTTTCCCTGCCAAAGTTTCGATGATTCCCTGGCTCTCAAGTTCGGCGTAAGCCTTGGCGATCGTGTTTCGGTTGACTCGAAGCTCCTCCGCAAGCGGTCGGATCGACGGCAAAGCCTCTCCGGAACGCAATCGCCCCGAAGCCGCCGCATAACGAATCTGATCCACCACCTGCAAATACACAGGCTTGCCTGACTTGAAATCGATTTGAATGAGCATGGCATCAACTGTCATAGGCAAGTAGGACAGTTATTCCTGCTGTCAAATTTTTCTTTCGAGCCCCCACATCGCTCATCATGTGAAAGCAGGAGCATGAGGAGGCAAGAGGCCGGCGAGGACGCCAGCGCTCCCAGGGGGGGTGGCGTGCGCTTCCAACGCGTGTTGGGCGTTAACGTGCTGGGGTTGGGGGCACACCCTGAAGGGTGGACAACGAACTGCGCGTCCGACTTCGAGGCGTGCGGCGGGAGGCTCCCGGGGGGGCGGGACGTCCGCTCCCCCTGGCATTGAGGATCCAAATGAGAATTGCTCGAAAAGTGGACAGGCTGCTGGCACAAATCGGCCAATTGTTGCATATTCCAGCACGTCGCCCTGAAGCTCTGCTCCAAGGCGACATTATTTATGTCTCTACTGTCGTTCAGATACGCGGCCGTCATCTGTGCTGCATGGGTCGCCTCCCCGGTGCATGGTGATTCTCTCACCCTCAGCCCGAAGCCAGGAAAAATTGAGTATCGCGGCGCCTTTAATCGCGGTGTCGTGACATTGGAAGGAGCCCACGACGTAGCTGGCCCATGGACCCCCCTCAAGAATCAGTTCACGCTTTCTCCTGTTGGATCGATGGCATTGCCTTCGGATTCCGGACAGCGGTTTTTTCGAATGGTTGCAAGCCCGCTCCACGGCGGCGCGGAGGAGTTTGAGACCATCCTGCAAAGTTACGGACTTCTCAGCACCCTGGCAGGTGCAGGTGGAGCCAGGAACGACAGCAACAAGTGGCGACCGGAGTTTGAAGGCACACCCGGGACGGAGGTCCTTCTCTCCAACCCTCACATGGCAATGGCAGACCGCGACGGCAACATCTTCATCGCCGACAAACAAGGCCACGCCATCCGCAAACTGGATCCCTCAGGCATCATCACGACGGTCGCGGGCACCGGGTCGGCAGGCAATGGGCCCGACTGGGATTCGGATGCCCTGTCCGTCGAATTGAATGCACCCAACGGGCTTTATGTGAGATGGGACGGAACCGTGTATGTGCTCGACACCGGAAACAACCGCGTCCGACGACTCGACCCGTCGGGACGGATCCGAACCTTGTTCACGGTGTCAGCAGGGCTCAAGGACGGCCGCGGATTATGGGTGAGAACCGATGAGCGTCTTGCGTTCGTGTGCGCCAGTGACAAGGTCCGGATGTGGACCCCGGAGCGTGGGGTAAGAACCTTTTCCGAAGGATACACTGAGCTGGGCAACCTCACGGTGGATCCCGCAGGAAACCTCGTCGTGACGGATCGCGGTGCTCATCGAGTTTACCGGTTGGATGCTTCGGGTGTGCCGACGGTCATCGCAGGAAATGGTGAGCCCTTCGGTGGAGGCGACGGCAGTCTGGCCATCGAGACCGGGCTCCAGGAAGTCCGTGGCGTGGCGTTTCTGCCGACCGGTGGCTACTTCCTGGCAACACACCGAGGCAGCCAGATCTGGTACGTGGATACGGACAACATCATCCACCTTTTCCTCAACGGAGTCAGAAGGAGTTTTCCGCGTGGCGACGGAACCTATTTCTACAACCTGGATGAATTCAGGGTGAGTGAAGTGCGGGCTGTCACTGTCGATTGGCAGGGGAACCTGCTCATCACTGAAAACGACGCGGGCTACATTCGAAAAGTTCACTTCCTTCCCTTCATCCCACCGGCGGAATAATCGAAGTCCAGACCAACTTCTGGACCCCACAGCGGATTCCGGACCAGCGATGCGATGGAGGCCATCCTCCCAGGCGGTGAGCATCTCACTTTTTGCAGCTCCGTCCCCCTCCTCCCGCGTTTTTTTGTTTGCTTTGGGGATTGCTTGGACATATCCCCGTAGCATTCCACATCACAGAGTGCGGCGACCCCGGCCCTGATCGCTACTCGTCTGCCTGCCGGTCTCGCGGGTCAGATCCCACGGGGATGAGTTTGCTGGTGTGGCAGATGTCCGGACGCGGGATGCAGTTCGTGCCGTCTGAATCAGAGTTCAACCCTAAACCACATCCCTTCTATGCAAATTATAGAGTGCCAGACCAGTCAGCCTGCCCGGTCAATGCCTGCCCGGGTCCGTCACCCCAGCGCCGTTTTCGGGCTGGGCTCAATGGCTGCAGCCCTCCTGTTGGTTCCAAACGCGTCTGCTGCGGATGGTGACATTCCCAAGGGCGTGTTGGAAACAGGCCTGACCTATGTCCTCCGGGATACGGCAGCCTTCCACAATCCTGATAACCCGCCCAACCTTAACAACTGGGAGCCTTACGTCGGGGTGCTCGGCACGAGCACGTTCCTGGTCGGTGCCAATACCTTCGCGGAAGGGACTGTGAATTAACAACGGTTCGCCTTCATGCTGCAACCTGCAGCCGGTGGACCTGCCGCAGCCGGTGACCACTTCTTCGCGGATGATGGGTCCCCGTACCGTGCGCAGATCAATATCTCCCGACAAGATGGGAATCCTCAGCGCGTCGCCGGAGACCCCCGCCCTGGTGCGACAAATATCATCACCGGAGCAGAAGCCTCCCCCCACCTGTTGGATGCTTTCAAGTCGGACACCCGCTGGGAACTTGGTTTCGATCGGGGAGCCGATCGACGTTACGGCACGGTTCAGACTTTCTCCATCGATTCGGTGTCCCTCACCCAGACTGCTTTGTCGAAGGCCGTTGATGCCATCCATGGACGTCGCGCCGAAGGATCCAGCCCAGGAAATCAGATCACCCGCTTTGGTGGCGATCTGGTCGGCTTGGACAATGGAAACTTTGTGGTGATGGTGGAGGATCGGTCGAAGCTCCTGCACGCTGACGGCAATGCATCTGTATTTGCGATCATTGCGCCGGATGGGACCATCGTGACCGAAAGCACGCTGGTGGCTCCTGGGGATCAATGGGCCAACCTCGCTGCTTTCCGGGGAGGCTTTGCCGTTCGTACCCGTGGCATCATTTACTTCTTCAACAACTCCGGGGAGCTGCTTGGCCAGATTTCCGGGACCGCAACCTCTGGCGTGAGCTTCGACGCGGGCCGTGGGGATGGCACGCGGATGGGTGGACACATTAACAGCCCATACGTCTATCTGGCCGGGGCTGCGAACGTTTTGGACAATGAGGGAAACAAGGTTCCTGGCATCTACGTGGCTGCTTTTGATTCCAGGGATCAATCCTTCGTGGCCAGGTTCAAGGTGGATAACTTTCCCAATGCACGAGATCGCACGGTCGTTGCAGCGGATGCACTCAACCGCGTCACTGTAGCTTTTGCGTCGAAGCCTGAAGGCTACTCAGGCAACCAGATTGTGGCCCGCGTGCTGCAATTTGACGGCTGCGCCAAAGAGTTCAGCGCCTTAACCGAGCCGTTTCTCGCATTCCACAACAACGGCACCACTGGATTCCTAACAACCACCCCCAGCATCGCCGTGACCACGAAACAAATCCTGGTTGCAGGCAAAGGTCTCATCAATTTGGAAAACGATGTGGACGCCGGACCCAACTCTCCCGCTCAAACAACCGTTTATGCGGTGATCAATCATCCGGACCCCCAGGAGGATCCGACGACTCCCGCAACTTCCACCATTCCCGCTTCCGCTGAAGCAAATGGCCTCACGCGCATCGTTCCCGACAAAGTCATATTCGACGATCCTAACAACCCTCCGAACCTCAACAATTGGGAACCCTATGTCGGGATTCTTGGAAACTCTGTGTTTCTCGTCGGTGCGAACACCTTCGCTGAAGGAGTTGCGAACGAACAACGGTTCGGTTTCGTGATGCAACCCGTAGCCGGTGGTGCGAGTGCTGTGGGTGATCACTTCTTTGCAGACGATGGCGCGCCATACCGTGGGCAGATCAATGCTTCGCGTCGCGATGGCAATCCCCAGCGAATTGCAGGCGATCCCCGACCTGGGGCCGTCCATGTCATCACCGGTGCAGAGGCCTCGCCACACCTATACGATCCTTTCAAGGGCAATGACCGTTGGGAATTGGGCTTTGATCGAGGTCTCAACCGTCGCTACGGAACCGTTCAGACCTTCGAGATCAATCCATCGACCCTGCAACAAACCATGCTGTCCAAGGCCCAGGATGTCGCCAATGGTCGGCTGACCGAGGGAAGCTCTGCCTCGGATCAAGCCAGTCGGTTTGGCGGAGATGTTCTGGGGCTGGATAACGGTAACTTCGTTGTGACGGTGGAAGATCGTACCCGAGTCAGGAACCCGGGAGGGAACGCCGCCGTCTTCACGATTCTTTCCCCCACCGGGGCAATCGTGAAGGAAACCACCCTGGTTGCGAACGGAGACCTCTGGTCGAATCTTGCCGCCTTCAAGGGCGGGTTTGCAGTCCGTGTCGCCGGTATCATCTACTTCTACAGCAACGACGGAGAGTTGAAGGGGCAGATCAACAGCCGGGACTCAGGGATCGGGTTTGATCCAGGACGTGGCGACAACACGCGCATCGCGGGTCATATCAACAGTCCCTATGTTTATCTCGCGGGGAATGCCCCGGTGATCACACCCGCTGGCAACGTTGACCCTGGCGTGCGAGTGGCAGTGTTCGATTCTCGCAATCAATCCTTCGTGGCTACCGCGAGAGTCGATGCACGAAACGGCAGCAACGATCGGGTAGTCATCGCCGTGGATCCTCTCGATCGGTTCGTTGTCGCGTATGGAAAC
>VHDG01000024.1 GCA_016871475.1 Verrucomicrobiota bacterium | reverse complement strand
TCAAACCAATACAGAAACCCGGTGCAAAAGTGCGTTAGCCTCTTCAACCAACCGGCGTTTCACGCTGAACCAGTACAGTGCGGGTGATCAAAGCAGGGCAAAGGCGGCTCACCGAGCCACAAACATGTCTTCAAGCCATTCCAGATCAGTAGTTTGGGATGACTTATCAAACAAACCCGGAGGCACAGCCAGCCACTGTTTAAGCGGCTGGAGATCCCCAGCGACAAGACAGGCAATGTATTGAGACAGAAGCGCCGCAGCCTGTGGTTCCTGGGGAGATAGCTGCAAGGGGAGCTTGAACCGTCCAGCAAACCAGCCTTCCGGAAGGTTCAAGATCGAGTTCCCTGGACGAAGAGCCGGCCAGATCAACCGGACCAGACGGCGAGCCAGCGCATGCGATCCTCGTCCCATCGGAGGCGCGTACGACCAGCCTGCGATCTCCGATTCGTGAGCATCGAACTCGATAGTTCCTTCCACAACACGCCAGCCAAGCATTTGAGAGGAGGCCTTCCAGACGCCCGCCCGATTGAAGCGCGGCCTTTTCTCCAACAACAAGATCGCTTCACGCTCCAATGCCGCAGCTTCATCCCTGCACAGCTCCCACTGGATGCACGTTGCGGTGTGGAGAAGGCGAAGGGTCCGACGCGGCAGACGGTCGGGATTGGCCACTTTGTATGCACACAAGCGACGCCGCAGATTCTTCGCCTTCCCCACGTAAACCACCCGCCCAGCTCCATCCAGCATCAAATACACGCCAGGAGCTTCTGGAAGACTGGCAAAGAAACTCCGCCCGAGCCGCTCCACCAACGGCTGAGGATCGGCGAAAAGTTTCGTCTGCGATGTCGGCATGACGGGTCAAGCGTCACCAACCTGATGTTTCCTGGCGAGCCGATACTCTGGGCCATCGAAGCCGAACCTGAAGCTCTGCATTGCCAACCTCCGTGTTTTCTGGGTTGGTTGGTGACGGCCCGTCGGCAATCGATCACCAACATGGTCTCGCGCTCCAACTCAATCGTCTGGCTCCTCACTCTCATCGGACTGCTGTCCATACAAAACGGGGTATCCCAGCCTCTCTCAACCCAACCTGCAGCCAGACCCAACTTTCTTCTGATTCTGTCCGATGATCAGACCTTCCGGGCGTTGGGGTGCCTGCGCGACCTTCCAGTACGCACCCCATCCCTCGACCGGCTCGCACAGCGTGGCACTTTGTTCACCCACTGCTACAACCCGGGAGGTTATAGCGGCGCTGTGTGTATCCCAAGTCGCGCAATGTTGAACACGGGGCGGCGCCTATGGGAATGCCGCGCCCCGAAGGGCGAGGGGCTGGCCAAGAACACTCCGCTGTGGGGCGAAACTTTCCGAAATGCAGGCTATGAGACTTTCATCACAGGCAAGTGGCACCTGCCCGATGAGGCTCTCATCCGCAGCTTCTCCACCCAAGGCTTCCTCAC
Organism: Verrucomicrobiota bacterium; assembly: GCA_016871475.1. Taxonomy (GTDB): domain Bacteria; phylum Verrucomicrobiota; class Verrucomicrobiia; order Limisphaerales; family UBA11320; genus UBA11320. Next base: position 11,635 of record VHDG01000024.1, on the reverse strand, counting down.
ACCTGGCTTCCTCCCTTCCAGCGCCAACACCCGCGGCGAAGCTTACTCGCGCCCTGCCCCCGGCAATCCCTGGATGCCGGATGATCCCAAATGGAAGGGCCACTGGATCGAGAGCGAAGGCCGGTTCATTCACAGCAGCGAACGGATCGTCTCCTCAGCGATCGATTTTCTCCGGAGTCGACGCTCGGATTCCTCAACCAACTTCCTGATGTACGTTTCACTCAATGCTCCCCACGACCCGCGTCAGGCGCCACCGGAATTCCTCAAGCTATATCCACCCGCCCAGCTGCGGCCGCCTCCCAATTTCCTGCCGAAACACCCCTTCCCCATCGATGGCTACGACATACGCGACGAGGTCCTCGCCCCATTTCCCAGAACACCGGAAATTGTGCAGGTCCATCTTCAGGAGTACTACGCAATCATCACTCACATGGATCGCGAGATCGGTCGACTCCTGGATGCGCTCGAGTCCACCGGGCAATCACGCAACACCGTGATCATTTTCACGTCCGATCAAGGCCTCGCCGTGGGTCAACATGGTCTCCTCGGAAAACAGAACCTCTACGATCACTCCGTAAGGATGCCCTTTCTGATCGCCGGGCCTGGGGTTCCGCGCGGCAAAAAAAGCGGCAAAGCCATCTACATGCAAAGCCTCTATGCCACCACCTGCGAGATGGCCGGCATCCCCATCCCACCCACCGTACAGTTCCCCAGCATCCTGCCCATCGTCCAAGGCGGCAAAGCCCCCGGCCTTGAGTCGGTCTATGGAGCCTACCTCGACAAACAACGATCCATTCGTGAAGGGCGCTGGAAGCTGATCCGAAACGCCAACGGCATCCCGCCGCAACTGTTCGAGATCACAAGCGATCCCTGGGAACGACGCAACCTTGCTGGACGGCCCAGCCACAGGGCGCGGATCCGGGACCTCGATGCGAAACTGGCAGGTCTGATGAGGGAATGGAACGACCCACAGCCTGCCGACAAATTCGGTATCACTCCATAAACATGGGGTCCTTCGCCTGAGTCGAACAACGGGTGCTCGTTGAGTCTACCGAGGATTTGGAGAAGTCGGGCCTGAGACGAATCGAGGCAAGTCCGGACGGTGAGAGAGCGAAGTTCGAGGAAAGCCATTCTCGCCAAGCCCTCGAGACCTATCGGGGGTGTTCAACTGCGGCTTTTAGGTTCACCCACTGATTTTCGCCCGCTGCGATCAGGGCTGAGCTCGCTGTTGATGAATCTTGCCCAGAGCCGATCGGAGTTCCTTGAGAGGTCCGGCAAGCTCAGAGGTCAGCCGCAGAGATCTCTCAGCCTCACCGATTCCACAAATCACGCCGTAGGTACCCGTGCCATCCACCAGGGACAACAGAAGAAGCGAACTTCCGGAAACGTGTGTCCGCAGCCATTCGGGAAGATAACGACGAATGCTGGGGTCGTTTGGGTTCTCGATCAGGACATCCTCCCCGCGCGTCAGGCAGATTGTGAAAACATTCCGCGCATCCGCTGAGAGCAAAGGTTGGGACTGGATGCTTTGGAACAACGCCCCGTGACCTTCTCGCGCGGACCAGGTGGGCAGAATCTCGTCCTCCAGAAAAACCGCACATTGATCGAGCGCCAGCTCGCGCCGCAGGAGCGCCACAGTCTTCGATATGGCCTCGCGCAGGCCGGCCTGCTCCGAAAGGATGGAGGCACCCAGTGAGGCCATCTTGCCTGCTGGGGTCTTTGGCGGTGCAGGCTTCCCTGGCGGACGGCACCTCGGCACCTTCTTGCCCCCGGCATCGCTGCCCAGAATCCGGTCAAGAATTGGGGTCTGCCTCGCGTTCAGGCCCGCTCCTTTTGCCAATGTCCCCAAACGTCGAGTCGCCCGATGAACGATCTTCTCAAATGCCGCTTGGTCCAAGTCGGCCAGCGCCGGCCCATACTCCAACGCAAGCTTGCGAGCAGCCTCAGCCAACGTCTCGTTGGGATCGAACTCCAGCAACAGCTTTTCACAGAGCCGGTTTGAAAATTCCGTGACGATCGACATCAGATCCGAGCCGGACGGGTTCCTGGACTGGATGAGCTCACGATCGGCCTTGCGGATCGATGCCAGCATGGACTTGGGGATCCCCGACTGAGCCAGCACGTGACGTCCCAGCTCCAGAGGCGTGCAGCCCATGACTTGTCTGCAAGCACCCTCCCACCCCAGACGAGCCGCCAGGGATCGTGCGGCATGAAGCTCTTCCGGGAGGTAATGGGCCATCAACATTTCTCCATAACCTCGGAGCGCAGCACATACGAACGCCTCCTCCCCATCGCCTCCCCCGCGTATGTCAAACACCGCCTGCGAAAAAGCCGCACTCGCCAAAGCCTGGGCCGCCACACCCTGCTTCTCCGAAAGCGCCACACATTTCTCAGCACTTTCCATCAACATCGATGCAATCGCGATGTTTCGGATTTTTTCAAAGCCGATCGCCTGGACCGCCTGCGGCAATGTTGAGATATGAACCCCGCCTGGATTGTAGCCCATTGTGTTCGCCACGGCCAACACCGTTGCGAGCACCGATAGATCCCTGCTGATGAAGTCGCCCAGTTGATTCACTGAAATCGAATCCGCCTTGCTGGTGACCTCCTGGAGCAACTGCAACATCTGTGGAAAAGACGGGGAACGCCCCGACTCCATGGCCTCAATGATCCGGGCGGCGGTGTTAAGGCCTTCCCTCGAAACGATTATGCTGGGGGCATCGTTCTGTAGCTCCACGAGATTAAAATCGGCGCTTTTCCCCGTTACCCAACCCATTACTTGATGATTGAAGTCTTTGCGCTTGCAGCAAACAAACGCCCGTGGAAGCTCGGACATCCATCATGCCTAAGACAACTCGACGTCGTTTTCTGAAGCGCACCGGCTCGGGCACCCTTGCGATCACTTCCCTGGCACTGAGCTCCTCCAAACTCGCATCCCTCCCGGCCGGAGCCCGCCCCCCCTCAACATCGACCCTCCCAAAGCATCAGGCCCTGGATGTCCCGGGCCTGCACGCCTACCCTTTGGAGCACAGCCTGCCAGCGGGGGAAATGCTCGAACTGTGCGTAAGCTCAACGGCCCGGTACGATCTCTCCATCCGACGACTCGGAGTCCGCGTAGATGATCCTGAATCAGACATCATCATGGCCGAGTTCCGCGATCAACCCGCAGTCCCTCAACCCATCCACCCAGGATCCTATGTCCATGTGGCGAAGGCCTTGAGCGGCTCCATGGACGCCTTTACCGTCGAATGCTGGGTTCGCCCATGGATGACCGGCCGGTTGCAGGGCGTCGTCAGCCAGGAGGACAAGGAGTCCGATGATGGGTTCGCGTTGGGACTCGGGGAGGATGGATATGTGGGATTCTTCATGGGTGACGGTGTCTCTCCTGATGAAAAAGTGGTTCATCGAACTGCCAGGGGAGTGGTCATCAAAAACAAATGGCATCACCTCGCAGCCACTTGGGATGGACGGGAGAAGAAGGTTTACGTGAACGGTGAACTGGCTGGCACATGGCCGTTCCCCGGCCCCTTTAAACAGGGATCCCACCCAATCCGCCTTGGAGCTCTTTCACAAGGTGGAGCCGCCACCCATTTCCTGGATGGTGACATCGCCATGCCCGCGCTCCACGCGGCGGCGCTCAGCCAGACCGAGATCCAGGAGAGGGTTCAGTTGCGCGGACTTCAACAGCCCAGGGGTCGTGGGCTCCTGGCCTGTTGGCCATTGAACGAGGAACGTGGTGATGCTGTGAAGGACGTTTCAGCATCCCGACGCCACGGGCGGATCATCAACCTGGGCACATGGATGATCGGCGGCCCATCGTTCAAAGCAGCCGTACCGCGCTTCGGAGATTACAAACCTTCGCGGGATAAGGATCGCGGACACGGCTTGCGACTCGCCTCCGACGATCTTTACGACTGTCGATGGACGGTAACCCACCGGTGGAAAATTCCTTCTGACGCGAGATCGGGAATCTACACAGCGCGAATGCGGTTTGAATTCGACGGCAAGGAACGTTTCTACCACTGCACTTTTCTTGTCCGGCGAGCGCCGCGGAAACGGAAGTCCCCCATCCTGTTTGTCTGCGCCACGAACACCTGGCGGGCCTATAGCGGAACGCCCTTCGCCATCACCCCTGTGGAACAGAAGGCCGTCTGGGGCACCGGCGGGCACGGACCCGATCGCGGCCTGCCCTCCTATTGCCTCTACCGATCCCACGCCGCAGGTCAAGGGACCTATCAGATGGGCCTGAGGATGCCCTGGCCCGCTGCCGGCCCCTATGTGCTCTATGGCGGGGCTACCGACTACAGCCACCTGATGCGGGCTGACCGGTTTCCCCAGGCCTGGCTGGAAGAACAGGGCTACGATTACGATCTGGTCAGCGACGTGGACCTGCATCGCGATCCCGGCATGTTGCACGGTTACAAGACGGTGATGATCGTGGGGCACAACGAATACTGGTCGATTCCCATGTATCGAGGAATCGAGAGCTACCTCAGGACCGGAGGAAACCTTGCAGTGCTTAGCGGCAACACCCTGGGCTGGCGGGTGAGTTTCAACGAGGACTGCACGGTCATGGAATGCCGCAAGGTGGATGCACCTGGTGATCAAGTTCCAAAATCCAGGCGCGGAGAAGCTTGGCACAGCCAGGATGGGCTCCGCGGAGGGCCAGCCCGGGAATGTGGGATCCCCGGATGCCTGCTCATCGGCCTCGACATCATCGGATGGAACCATCCAGCAAACCCTAGGAACTTCGGGCCCTACCTTGTCGAACGCGCAGACCACTTCCTCTTCCATCATCCCGAAAAAAGCGGATTGAAGGCTGGGGATGCTTTCGGCTGGGCGGGTGAAGGCCGAATGCCCATGGCAAATGGCCATGAAGTCGATATCCGCTTGTCCACTTTCGCAGCGTTGCAATCTGAACCCTCACCCGAAGGAGGAATCGTCCCTCCAGATCCCAAGGGAATCGTGCGCATCGCGAACGGTGTGCTCCCATGGAAAGAAGGTGGACATGCGATGGACTACTTCTTCCGACAAATACAACCAAAGACATACCAGGGAGGTGAAATGATTTGGTGGGAACGGCCTGGCGGAGGCCGGGTCTTCAACGCCGGAGCCATCGGTTCAGGCTGGTTACTTCACCTCGATCCCAAGTGGGCAGCAGTCATGCGCAACGTCCTTCACCACTTCGGCGTGAGAAAAGTTTAAGTTTCCTGCCAGCGAGCCCATCCGCTGGGGGTCCGGCTAACCGAGATCACTCGAGCACCCAGCTCCGGCTGCCACGCCGCACTCAGGCGATCAGCCTGGGCACACGCGCCAGATTGATGCTCATCACACCTCCCAGAAGGTTCACGATACGGCAGTGTTCCAACCCCAGCTCCCGCATTCGCGCATCAACTCCTCTCTGCGCGGGATAAGCCTCCAAGGAAGGATGGATGTAGCCATGCGTGTCGGCGTCGCCACAGAATAATCTTCCAAAGACGGGCACGACAAACCGCAGGTATCCGAAATAGGCTGACCGCCACGGGCCAAAATCAGGCTTTCCGAAGTCCAGCACCGCCAGCCGCGCCCCAGGTCTCGCCAGCCGCAACATCTCGGCCAAACCGACCTCCCAGGAGGACAGATTACGAAGTCCATAGCTGATGGTCACCACATCAAAACTTTTCCCAGGCAGCCCCGTGTTCATGGCATCTCCTTCCCTCCATGCGATGTTCACCTCCTTTCCCACGCCTTGCTGCCGCCGCCTCGCGACATCAAGCATGGAGGAACTGAAGTCCAGCCCCGTGACCGTCGCGCCTCTCTGCGCCAACCGGAAGGCCACATCACCTGTTCCACAGCAAAGATCAACGGCCGTCTCCCCAGGCTTGATCTCACACAGATCGATCAGTTCGTGTTTCCACCAACGATGCATTCCAAAGCTCTGGAGATCGTTGATGAGATCGTAGCGTGGTGCGATGCGGTTGAAGAGCTCTGCAACACCCTGGGCCCGGTCGTCCCCGGTTCGGAAATAACGGTTCATGGCGGTCAAGTGGCGGGTATTTTTCGCTGAAGAAGGATCGACAATGCAAAACAGCCAACGAACGCCATGGAGAGAGAACGCGGCGCATCCGTTGCCGCAAGAAAATCAACGAGGCAGATGCCAGCCAAAAGCCCGGAGACAGCCCGCCCGATGTTCGGTGGACTAAAGGTCCAAAGTGGCACGATACACTTGATGATCCACAGAAGCAGAAGGAGCGATGCCAGAAGTCCCCCCTCCCGGAACTCGCCCTGGTTGACGATCCATCCGAGCACCATCGGAGCTGCCAGGGGAATGACTGGCCACCAGGGAACGGCTTGGCTGTGAGCCTCCTTCCTGGCCAGGTAGCTGAGCCCAACGACGTAGCAGGCGAGCACCAGCCCGGTCCAGATGGCGAGCCCGTTGATGCCCAGCTGGCCGAACGCAGCCGCCAGCAGGATCAACCAAAAGCGACAGGCAGCCATGATGAATGGAGAGAGCGAGATCAGCTTATGCAACCAGTCATACAGCAGCACACACGCCAGCAGGACCAGGGTGATCCAAAGCGCGTGCCCCCCCCTGGGCACGAGCATGATCGATCCGATCAGCAGCCAGGACCATCCCCACTTCCAAACATGAGATTCGAGAATCGCGCCTGAGGGTATGGGACGGGCTGAGCGATGCAGCCGGTCATGCTGAGCATCGAAGGCATCGTTGAGAAACATCCCCCCGATGTAAACAAATGACGCCCCGACAGAGAGAACAAGGAGGCTGCCCCACGTTCCAGCTCCACCGAGCCACCATCCCGCAAGACAGTTGGACCAGACCGTGGGCAGGTTTGAAACCCGGCCGAGAATCAGGAGGGCTCGCAAGTAACTCACCACTCTTCCAGATCCGGAGGACTGAAGATCGCTCATGAGTTAACCCGCCGCCGGGTGGTCGTTGTCTGCCAATTGAACATATCGCGCAAAAACGAGAGCTAAAACGCCGCTGTCCCCCGAGTCAACCTCCAGAATCTCCACGACGCGCCTCGACGTACATCTCGAAGTTGTTGGTAAAAGTAAAGATGATCCCCGGCGACGACGGATCGAGTTGGACCGCCGCCCCCTTGATCTCTCTCCCGTGCCACGGCAAGGCAAGGTTGGAGGGAGGATTACACCGCAGAACGAGAAATGAGCAGAGGAATGTTTATAACGGAATTGGGATTCTTCTCTGCGCCCCTCCCGTCTCTGCGGTGTAACCTCGGGGGCCCCACCAACAACCTCGAGATGCTCCGCGCGCCTCGACTCCATCGGCATCCTCACCGCGCCGGGAGGGACATCCACCTTTGAACCCGCTCAGCCAGTTCCTTCCGCTGAACCTCGCTCACTCCCGCAGGGTCGAAACGCAGGCGATAATGCAGCTCCTGGATCTCATGCAGCGACTTTTGTTGATCGGCTGTTAATCGAGCCTGGATCCGTTTCGCCCAGCTGAACGCAGTCTCTTCCACGCGACGCCCAAGGCCTTGTTTTGCGAAGCTGCTCTCGATCCGGTAGTACTCCGAGTCGAGTCCCAGCATGCGCCTTTGCCATCCGAGGTCCCCCGGCAGGACGGATCGTTTCTGTCTGCGTGCCTTGATGAACAATCGAACCAGGAACCCCGCCAGGATCACCATCAACGCCATCGTCAGGCCTCGGGCCAGTTCGGATCTCCCGGCCCGCCAGAGGGAGAATTCAAACCAAAGGCGCGAGAACACATCCAACGCCGGCTCCCAAACCGCTGCCTGCTGATTCTCACTTCGCACCCAATCCGGGGGTGTGGTGTCAAAATCGAACCATCGCCTCTCCTCAGGAGACCAGTAGATCACCCAGGCATGCGCATGACGATGCCTGACGAGGTATTGATTCGCGCCTGCAGCCTCCTGCACGGAGTAACCGGTGACGTACCGTGCATGGATTCCGGCTGCGCGGAGCAACAAACAGGAAGCTGTGGCAAAGTATTCGCAATGACCCTCCTTCGAGATCTCGAGAAAGTGAAACAACGGTGTGCGTCGGAGATTGCCGCCAGGGGGAATCTCGGGACGGAGCGAATACTTGAATGAACTGAGAAAATGCCCTCTCACCACTCTGAGCGGATCGCGAAAACTGACAGCCCTGCGCTGAGCCAGTTGAAGGCGAGCTGCCAGGGCCTCGATGTGGGGACGTTCGTCCTGGGAGATATGAAGATCCCTCGCAGTGGGTTCACGATCCACATTGCTACCCGCCTGGTAGCTCACCACAAAGTCCAGAAGCTGATCCGAGTCCTCAGCCCTCACTGCACCGTACCGGGTCCAGCTCACCTTCTGCGCATTGAGGTTGCTTAACACCAGAGCCCCCAGAGGGAGGCTCAGCAAGGTTCGGGAACCCGAGGCAAACTGGGCGATTCGAACGAAGTTTCTCTCCAGCGAATCGCCTTCCTTGCCCAGCACCCAGGTCATGCCGTCCTGCTCAGCTGACAAGGGAAGCCATTTGATATGCTCCCGGTCCTTGTCGCCTCGTGTCCCAAGCATCCAGACCGGGGAGCTGAACGTGTCATAGGACGCGCTTCTGACCAGTTCGGGAGGCATCGCGTTGGTCGTGAACAATCTCAGGGCAATTCGGGATGATCCCTTGTGCAACGCGATCGCCCCAAGCTGGGTTCGACTTTCCAAGGGGTCGAACCTTCCTCCCGAAAGCCGCTGCATCAGGAGATCGTCGAACCGGCTCACCCACGCCTGAAGTTGCCGCATCCCTTGAACGCCTGCCGCGCCGATGAAGCACGCGCCAAGCAGCATGAGGACGAAAACCCAGCGGGGTACGCTGCGAGATCGCGAGGCCCACAATGCCCACCCCGTCAGCAACGCAAGCAGTGGAAGGAAAAACGGAGACTTCAAGCTGGTCATGGCCGCGGCACCGAGAACCAGGCCGAAGTACACAGCGTCGGGAGCCACCTGACGACCCGGGAACGTGCGGGGTCTGGGAAACAAATCAGCTGAATTCCGAACCAGCCACGAGAAAACCGACAGCGGTAAATATCGTTGTCTCGAAAAGAAGAACGCCAAAACGAAGGGGGCGAAAATCATCGGCCACCATTGAAAAAATCGAATGGCATACGCCGTAGCCACTCCGCTCCCTCCACCGGAGCCAACCTCCCCAGAATCAAGCATTGATCGACCGGTGCTCACCGAAAACAGGGCGGCAGCCAGAACAATCAAAACGCAGAACGTCCAGATCCGATGAAAGTCCTGCGTCGTGAACTCCCATCGCGTGGGAACAAACCGTGCCGATTCGAGCAAAAGGGCCAGCGGGACGGCCGCCTGCATCCAGTTGCATGTCCATCCCCAAAAAAGCAACGCGGCCCCAAGGCAAAAGGGAGGCAGGTTCATCGCATCACCCCCAGGTCTTCCTGCACCGAGCCTGCCCTCACGACAATCAGATGAGCCGGATCCAACAACGTCACTCCTGGGTCCACCTGCCTGGGCTCTCCACTGGGACGACAAAGAATGACACGCACCGGCAGCCCCATGACAATCAGTCGACGGGTTAATTCCATTCGCGGAGAATCCCATTTCAGAAAAACAAGGATGCACCCTGTCAGCGTAGAAGCATAACGGAGCACCAAAGTCGCAAGAGAGTCGAAGCCTGAGTCTCCGGAAGGTTCTGCCGAGGCGAGGATCTCCAGCATCTGATCGGCATGAGCCAGCCCGCGGCCAGTGGTAAAACGATAGGCTTCCGCCCCCACGAACATCAGGTCCAGCAGAGAGTCTTGAGTCCGTATCTGACACGCAAACGACGCCGCGAGGGAAACGGCCTCCTCGAACACATCCTGATGCTCAGGAGTGTCAAACGTATCCAGCACCAAGCCGTGTCGAACGAAGAAATCATCCTCGAACTCCTTCACAATCGGCTCACCCCGCCGCGCCCAGCTTCGCCAATGTATGTGCCTCATCGGATCCCCACGACGGTAGTCACGCAACGAGACAAACTCCTCGGCGCGTCCGATGGAACCGGCCTGGGTAATGCCACCATGCTGATAGGCTTCCTTGCCGGGAAGCGCGAGATCCGGAAGCCAATACCGCTTGGGGAGAACGACGACTCTCTGCGGATTCCTGAAGAGTCGAAACGACCGGAGCAGCCCTAAGGCGTCCCGCCTGGCAACCGCAACCGCCTCAAGGTCCAGCACTCCCCGCTTGCCGGGAATCATCTCCATGCGGACACTCGCAGCCCCGCCAATCGGTAGATCCCCAACTTCATGGAACCGGCAGTAAGCGCGAGCGCGAACCGCCCGCGATTTTGAAACGCCAAACGAACGTGCCCTCCTGCTCGGTTTCAGCAACCCCGTCCACTCATCCACATCCTTGGGTGAAGGCGCTGGTCGTTCGATCACCTCAAGTCCGCGCAGGATACGGTGCCCCAGGTTTCGGATTTCCATCCAGTAATGAAAAGGCTCGCCTGCCGTAACGAACCGGGGAAGCGCCCGCTGAACATCCAGCCGGGCACGAAACCACAGGCTGTGAAGGAGAGCGATCGTCCCCAGCCCCACAGTGAGGGCAAACACCTGGTGCGCGAGCGAGCTTTCAAGATCCAGTCCCGGAATCGCCGAAAACCCGCAACATCCCGCCACCAGCCAGCCGGTCGGAGTTAGCCGGCCTTTCTCCAAAATCATCCTGCGTGAGATCCAGGATTTGATCCGACGCATCATGCGTTGTGTCCTTTTGTCTCCACTCGTTCGCTCAAAGCCGGACGCCGCTTCAAGGCTGTGCCGCCATCACTAGCGGCGCCGACGTCCGCTCGGTCCAAAATAATAGCCCCCGGAAAGCCGAACGCCTCTGAACTTCGAAGCTGAAGCCGGCTTGGAGGGATCGTCGTCAAAGAGCGCTGTATACACGTAATCAAAGCCTTCCAGCTTCACGCGGGCGATTTTCTGCCCGATGTAGCGTTCGATCGACGCCATGTGCATCCGATCCTCCGCCACCATGAGTGTGAGCGCATCACCGGTCGCTTGTGCTCGTCCCGTTCGACCGATCCGATGCACGTAATCCTCGGGATGCTGGGGCACGTCGTAGTTGATCACATGGCTCACGTTGTCGATGTCCAACCCGCGTGAGGCGATGTCGGTTGCCACAAGCACCTCGAACTTGCCGTCACGGAAACCCCGCAGGGCCCGTTCCCGCTCCTGCTGGGTGCGGTTTGAATGCAGCACAGCAACCGCATGGTTCTTGTTCTTCAATGTGCTCGAGATCCGGTCCGCGCGATCCTTGGTGCGGCAGAAAATGATGATGGAGTCATACTGCAATTGTTCGAGCAGTTCCAAAAGCAGACCCTCCTTCTGACGATCCGCAACAGGATAAACGACGTGCTTGACGGTTTCCGCCGGGGAACGACGTGCTCCGATCTCCACCGTCTCCGGTGACTTCATCGCCCACTGGATGAGAGTCTCGATCTGTGGCGGGACCGTGGCCGAGAAAAGCGCCGTCTGTCGTTCCCGTGAACACTTCTCAACTATCTTGCGCACATCGGGCAGGAATCCCATGTCGAGCATTCGATCCGCCTCGTCCAATACCAGATACTCAATCGCGTCCAAGCTCACAACCCGTTGACTCAGATGGTCAAGAAGACGGCCGGGCGTCGCCACGATGACATCGGC
>VHDG01000023.1 GCA_016871475.1 Verrucomicrobiota bacterium | reverse complement strand
ATCCAGGGAGTGACGGAACTCCTCCAAGGACTCCACGAAAAGGCTGATCAACCGGCTAAGGTTGGCGGTGTTGGCGAGGCATATGTCGCGCCACATTTCCGGCGATCCGGAGGCGATGCGAGTGGTGTCGCGAAAGCCGCCTGCGCAAAGCAATGCCTGTTCAGGGGGCTGCACTGGACTGAGGACATAGTGTGCCAGCTCTGCCGCCACCACATGGGGAAGGTGGCTTGCGCGACCTGCCAGTTCGTCATGCTTCTCAGGGCTGAGTCGCAGGGGGCGTCCTCCGACGGACCGCCAGAGGTTTTCGATGATTTCGCAATGGGCCGGCAAGGTTTGTCGGGTGGGTGTGACGACGCAAACTGCGTTTTGAAACAGATCGACCCGGGCCGCTGACATCCCAACCTGCTCGCTGCCAGCCATGGGGTGGCTTCCTACAAAGCTCGCCCCCGCGCGGGCAAACACAGGCTCGAGTTCCTGGGTGATGGAGGCTTTCACACTTCCCACGTCCGTGACGATCGCTCCGCGCTTGAGGTGAGGAGCCATCTGTTCTGCGAGCGGGAGCATCTGGGCGATAGGCGTGCAAATCACCACCAGATCGGCATCCGCCACGGCTTCCTCGAGGCTTTGGGTCGCGTGATGCGCCACTTTCAACTCAAGCGCCTCGGTGACGCTGGACGCGCGTCTCACATAGGCCGTGACTTTCCCGGCGACCCCGGCCTTTTGAAGAGCGAGGCCCAGAGATCCGCCGAGCAAGCCCATGCCCACAAGGGTGGCTTGGTTGAATTGCATGGCCGGCAGCATAGGGAAGGTCATCAGGTCCACAATCGGAAAGCATCCCTACTTGCTGATTCCACGCTCACTGCTGCGAACAAAGTCCACCAGCCGACGCATCTCGGGCAGCATCGGCAGCTCGGCATCAATGCGCGCCAAGGCGTTCGGAATGGTGAGCCCCTCGCGAAAAAGGATCTTGTAGGCAGCCTTCAAGGCTGCCTGAGCTTCCGCAGAGACCCCGTTGCGTTCCAAACCCACCTTGTTGATGGTGCGCGTCTCCGCTGGATTGCCGTCAGCCATCATGAAGGGCGGAACATCCTGCACCACCTTGGAGCATCCACCGATGATCGACATGGTACCGATCCGACAAAACTGGTGCACCGCAGCAAGGCCTCCGACCACCGCCCGGTCCTCGACGGTGACATGCCCTGCCAGCGTTGCCACATTCGACATGATCACGTGACTGCCGAGAGTGACATTATGAGCGAGGTGGCAGTATGCGAGGATGTGGTTGTATGATCCTACCCGTGTGACTTCCCCATCGCTGGTGGCGCTATGGATGGTCACGTACTCCCGGAAGGTGTTGTTGCTGCCAATTTCGGTCCGGGTGATTCCGCCCTTCCACTTAAGGTCCTGCGTCTTCAGTCCAATGCAGGCAAACGGGAAGATTTCGTTGTCCGCACCCAGCGTGGTGTGTCCGTCGAGAACGACATGGGAATGGAGCCGGGCTCTCGCCCCCAGCTGAACGTGTTCGCCGATGATGCAGTAGGGGCCGATCTCACATCCCTCTCCGATTCCGGCCTTGGGATGGATCACCGCCGTGGGGTGGATCCGGGTGGAGGAAGTCATCGGTCAACGAGCATGAAAGTCACATCGGCTTCGCTGACGGTCTCCCCGTCGACAGAACACACCCCTTTGGCTTTGCCAATCTTCCCCCGGTTCTTGGTGAGCTCGACCTCAATCATCAAGACGTCTCCTGGCCGCACAGGTTTGCGCCACTTCACAGACTCAGCCGACATGAAATAGGCGATCTTGCCGAAGTTTTCAGCCTGACGGAGCATGAGGATCCCGGCGACTTGAGCGATGGCCTCAAGCTGCAACACGCCGGGCATGATCGGGTGCCCGGGGAAGTGACCAAGGAAGTACGGTTCATTGATCGTGACGTTTTTTACAGCCGTGACGCGGTTGCCATCGATCTTGGTGACTTTATCCACCATCAGAAAAGGGTATCGATGAGGGAGCACCTGCATGACCTGCATGTTATCCAGCGTGGCGCCGTCCCGAATGATCTGGCTGTTTCCAGCCTCCTTGGTGGAAGGCGGGGATGCGGAAGATGAAGCAGGGCTTTTGTCTTTGTCGGCCGTCGTGGGGGGAGGAGGACTGAATGTCTGCATGGCTTCCAAGGGCCTTCTCATTTGTGAGTGGATCTGGCGGGCGAGTTCGCAATTCGAGCTGTGACTGGGTTTGACCGCGATCACATGACCGAGGATGGGGCGTCCCACGAGCGAAAGATCACCTATGATGTCGAGAATCTTGTGCCGCACAAACTCCTCGGGATAACGCATCGGTTCCGTGGTGAGGACAGCGTCCTCGCGGATGACGACCGCGTTCTCAAGCGACCCGCCTTTGATGAGCCCGTTCTTGATCAAGAACTCAATCTCCTCGTAGAAACAAAAAGTCCGGGCATGGGCGAGGTCCTTCAGCCAGGAGGCGGGTGTGAGGTCGATGCTGTAATGCTGGGTGAACCGACCCGCCTTGTCGGCGCTGGTGCAGGTGATTCGGAACCCGTCGTGCGGAAACACCGCCATCGTCGATTCCCCGTGGATGATCTCGATGGGAGCGCCTACACGGTAGGGCTCACGTCTTTCCTGTTGAGGCGACAAGCCGGCCCGTTGGATGAGCTTGGCGTATTCGCGGGCGCTGCCGTCGGCAATCGGCGGCTCGTTCGAATCCAGCTCGACAATGGCATTGTCCACCTCCGCACCCGCCAGGGCGGCGAGCACATGTTCGACCGTCTGGACCTTGATGTGTCCTTTCCCGAGGGTGGTGGAACGGGTGGTTTGGGTGACATTCTCCACCTTGGCCTCGACCTCGGGCTTGTCATCCAAGTCCATGCGGCGGAATCGGATGCCAGTATTGGGAGGCGCGGGTTGAAAAGTCATGGAGACCCGCCCTCCGCTGTGGAGGCCGATGCCGGAAAAGGAGACCGCTTGTTTCAGCGTTTGCTGGTGTGGCTGCGACACGCGCCGCATTAAATGCGAAGGCGCGCCCGAAGTCAAAGGCAGCGGGAGAGCGGAAGGGAAATCTTCTTCCGTCGCCGAAGACGGCCGTTTGGCTGAAATGGGTTCCCTGTCTCCCATTCCTGTTCTTCGTGCCTTGAAATGAACGGATCTCTCTGGTTTGCTACGCCGCGAATCGTATCCCGCTGCCACATCACGCCTATTTGAATAGGGCGATCTGAGGGCCGCGTCGAATGCGCATAGAAAAACAACACATGAAGCCATCTGACTCACCCATCGGGGCGGCTCCCTTCACTCGCCGCAGTTTTCTCAAATCGACCTCTGCCGCCGCCGGCGGTGCCGCCCTGCTCAGCACTCTTGCGCCCGAACGTTTTGCTCTGGGTGCCTCGCCTGGCGATACACTGAAGGTCGCCCTCGTGGGATGTGGCGGGAGAGGCTCCGGTGCAGCAGACCAGGCGCTTCGGACCGAAGGCGGAACGAAACTCGTCGCGGTCGCGGACGCTTTCAAGGATCGTCTCGATGGATCCCTGAAGGCGCTCAAGCAAAACCACGCGGACAAGGTTCAGGTCCCCGAGGAGAATCAGTTCGTGGGCTTTGACGGCTACAAGAAAGCCATCGCGCTTGCCGACGTGGTCATCCTGGCCACTCCCCCGGGATTTCGTCCGATGATGTTCGAAGAGGCGATCCGCCAGGGAAAACATGTGTTCATGGAAAAGCCGGTTGCTGTGGATGGGCCCGGGGTTCGCAAAGTGCTGGCTGCCGCCGAGGAAGCCAAGCGCAAGAACCTGAAAGTGGGTGTCGGGCTTCAGCGCCACCACCAAACCGGGTATATCGAAACGATCAAGCGCATCCATGCAGGCGAGATCGGCGATATCGTATCGATGCGCTGCTACTGGAACGGAAGCACACCCTGGGTGCGCCCGCGCAAGGAGTTGGCGGCCAAGCTTGGTCGGCCACCCACCGAAATGGAATACCAGATGCACAATTGGTATTACTTCGTCTGGCTCTGCGGGGATCACATCGCCGAGCAGCACATCCACAACCTCGATGTCATGAACTGGGTGAAACAAGCACCGCCGGTTCGGTGCGTGGGAATGGGCGGCTGTGAAGTGCGCAAAGGTCAGGACTACGGTGAGATTTTCGACCACCATGCAGTGGAGTTTGAGTACGCCGACGGCACGCGAATGTTCAGCCAGTGCCGCCATATCCTGAATTGCTGGAACAACGTGTCCGAACACGTCGTGGGCACGAAGGGTTCGTGTGATGTCAGCGGGCATATCATTCGTGGGGAAAAGCCCTGGCGATTCCGATCGGATGCCGCGAACCGGCCCAAGGATCCATATCAGCAGGAGCACGATGATCTGTTCGATGCCATCCGCCGTGACAAGCCCTTCAATGAGGCAGTTTACGGGGCGACCAGCTCGCTCACTGCAGTCATGGGACGCATGGCCACCTACTCAGGCAAGGTCATCGACTACGATGCTGCGCTCAATTCCAGCATCGACACCATGCCCAAGAATCTTGCATGGGATGCGATGCCGCTCGTGAAGCCGGGACCGGACGGGATGTATCCGCGTGCCGTGCCCGGAAAGACCGAGGTCCTGTAACTCTTCAGCGGCCCGCCGATGTTCCCAATAAACCATCGGCGGGCTTTTTCTTTGTCAGGTGGCGCCCGTCCAACATGTAGCCAGCCATCCGATTCCCCCCGCCCCAGGGCTTCAACGAGGGCACCCTCATAATGCAACCCTCTCCGTGCGCTTCTCTCCAACAACACACGCCTGATCATCGCATCGGCTCGACCAGGTCCAAACCACCGGCAGTGCCATTCAGCTTCTGGCTCTGGATCGCAGCCATGTTCGTCCTTCCGCGGACAGCCGCCTCAGCCGAGGCCGGCGGCTGGCACCGATATGATTTCAAAGCCGCTCACATGGGCACCGTCTGGACGATCACCTGCTATGGTCGCGATTTGTCCAAAGCCTCAAACGCAGTCGCAGCAGCCTTCGCCAAGGTGAAGGAACTGGACAGTTCGATGAGCGACTATGATCCGGAGAGCGAACTGAACCGGCTCATGAAGGAAGCGAACGGAGGTGTTCAGCGGGTGAGTCCGGAAATGGCGAAGGTTTTGCGTGAGGCTCTGGAGGTTTCCAGGCAGACGGAGGGCATCTTTGATGTGACCGCCGGACCCTTGATTCAACTATGGCGTCGGGCGCGCAGACAGCGCGAGTTGCCGGAACCCGCAAGGATCCGCGAAGCCCAGAGCCTGACGGGTTACACGAACCTGATGGTGCATCCAAACCAGCCCGAGGTCCGGCTGTTGAAGCCGGCGATGCGCATCGATCTGGGTGGCATCGGAAAGGGATTTGCGGCGGACGCAGCTCTTCGAATCCTCAACAAGCAGGGGATCAAACGTGCGTCCGTTGCCGCAAGCGGTGACATCGCCATCGGTGATCCTCCCCCAGGCACTCGAGGGTGGCCCGTCCAGGTGGGAGATCCGACGGGGACGAACCAGGTCGCAGGCTTGAGGCTATTGCTCAGGAACGCGGGAGTTTCCACATCCGGAGACGTGGAACAGCGTGTTGAGATCAACGGGGTCCGCTATTCCCACATTGTCGATGCACGGACGGGATTCGGCTTAACAGGTTCCCTTCAGGCAACGGTCATTGCCGACAATGCTACGCTGAGCGATGCGTGGGCAACGGCCGTTTGCATTCTGGGTCGGGAGCAAGGGCTCAGGAAGGTGGACCGGAATCGTCGGATGTCAGCCCTGGTGGTGACGAAAGAGAGTGACGGTCTGAAGCTTCAAACCTCGGCTCGATTCCAGAAACACGTGCGCTGATCAGGCAGCGAGGTTGGCATTCCGGCGAAGCAGGAATGTCGTCAGCTCTCCCTTCCCCTTGATGGGTATCTTGCCGCGGGCCTCGAACTGAAAATGGCTTCGGAGTCTGAATTCCGTGGCTTCACTGACCTGGATTTCGCCGGCGGACCCGTGGGACTCCATGCGGCTTGCCACGTTGACGGTGTCGCCCCAGAGGTCGTAACTGAACTTCTGCCGGCCGATGATTCCAGCAACCACCGGGCCGGAGTGAATGCCGATGCGGAGAGCGAGATCGGTGCTGTGGCTTTGGTTGAACAGCTCGATGGCATGTTGCATGTCCAGAGCCATCGCAGCGACGCGGCCAGCATGATCCGAGCAGGGCACGGGAAGTCCCCCCACGATCATGTAGCTGTCACCGATGGTCTTGATCTTTTCGAGCCGGTGCTTTTCTGCGAGCCGGTCGAAAGCGCTGAAAATCTCATTGAGAAGCTCGACCAGTTTGGGCGCAGGTGTGCGCTCGCTGAGTTGTGTGAAGCGAACCAGGTCCGCGAACAGAACCGTCACATCCGAGAAACTCTCGGCGATCGTCGCCTCACCCCGTTTGAGCCTTTCTGCGATGGCGGAGGGCAGAACGTTGAGAAGCAGGCGCTCAGACTTCTCGCGTTCGATGCTGATTTGACGCAGGTACTCCCGCTCCTGGTCGCGAAGTCGCTTCTTCTCCAAACCGGCGGCGATTCGTGTGCGCAAGAGGACCGGATGGAACGGCTTTGGAAGAAAGTCCTCCGCCCCAAGCTCGACACATCGGACCACGGCATCCATGTCAACTGCGCCGCTGAGCACGATGGCTGGCACGTTACGAAGGCTTGGGCTTGCCTGCATCCGCTCCAGGAGCTCGTAGCCATTCATCTCCGGGAGCATGAGATCCATGACCACGAGGTCGATCTTGTCTTTCTCCAGCTGGCTCAGCGCCCGTTGTCCATCCTCGGCCATTTCGAGGGAGTAGCCGCTGTTCTCCAGCAGCATGCGGAGCAAGGCCTGCCCATCGGGCTCGTCCTCGACGACCAGCAGTCGCCCGCCGGAGGGTGGGTTGCTCGGCAGGCTGGAGCCTGAGATCTGAGCAAGCTTCTGGATGAACCGCATGGGAGTTTTGCAGGTTTGCGTGCCTGGGGCGGATGGCTGTGAGAGATCCTCGCCCTGCAGAAACAATTCGCGCAGCTCCCGCGCCCGGTCTCGAAGGGACCTGAACTCAGGGACAAGCTGCGGGTGCCCGAGCATGTCAGCCTGCGCGATGATCTGCTCAGCGAGGCCGGCGAGCTCGGCAAGAGGGCCAGACATGAGCCGTCGGCCGCGAGATTGGAAGAAGGAATCTCCTCCGCTGCCGCCGCCTGGGTCCGCAGAAACTGCGGCCTGCGCTTTCGATGGATCGTCAACCTCCATGTTTCGAGTGCGTGAATGCCCGACTTCCAGCGTCCTCCCTGGACAGACGCCGTCCCGCCTCTTACATCGGCACCCCCATGCTCATTCTAAACCGCCGCCGCCATTCAACTTCCACGGAGCAGCCGGAGGCCGATGCATCCTGGAATCGCGGTTCGCGAGACTTGTTCCGAAAGTCACCCCGGACCGCTCTCTCGATGGGCCCAGAAAAAGCAATGGGTTTTCTAGTGACAAAACCCGCCTTCTAGGATTGTTTCCATTCGTTCGCCGTGGAGCTGTGCCACAGCTTGGGGCAGCGTCTCTAGGGCCGTAATCCCTGGACACAAGAGACGGTAACCTGCCGGGCTGGAGGATCGGGAATTTCCAGGGATGAAAGGCTGCCATGCAGACAAAGGCTCCCATATCCGACGCGATCGTTCCAAGCTGTGCGGACCTCCTCCTGGTCACCGCCAGCCAGGGCGACGCTGACCTTTGGCGACAATGCCTCGAAAGCTCCGGCTGGCACGGCCATGCTGAAGTGGTTGAGAACCCCTCCGACATCTTCGCCCGCTGCCGACAGCATCCCTGCCAGGCCATCCTGCTGGACCAGTCCCACCCGAAACTCACTCCCAGGCTGACTTCCGAAATACTCCGTCGACTGGGAGGCTATCCGCCGGTGATCCTGATCACCGATGCTCTGAGCGAGGCCTCCGCCCTGGAGGGACTTGCCTCGGGAGCTTTTGATTACGTGTTTCGTTCCTGTCTCGGACGTCTGCCGCTGGCGATGCAACGAGCGGTGGAAGCTGCGGACTTGCGGGTGGACTTGGAGGGAGCCGATGACGAGCTGCGCGAGATCGAAGCCAGATTCCAGTCCCTGGCCGAGACCGTCTGCGATGGAGTGGCTCTCGAGGGACAGGATGGAATCCTCTACGCCAATCCAGCACTGGCCGATCTTCTCCAGGCCCGGTCCACCCTTGATTTGTTGGGCCATGACTTTGTCAGCTTCCTCACGGAGGAACACGCAAACCTGCTCACGAACCATTTGAACTCCGACACCGCCGGCGTAGATTCGGAGATCATCGACATCGCGCTGCAACGGCAGGACGGATCCACAATTGATGCGCGGCTGTCCTTCCGTCGGGTGTTGTTCCGCGGGACATCGGTCCGGCTCCTCGTCGTCCAAGATCGACGCGAGCAGCGGCGTGTCGAGTCGGTGATCAGCCAGCTGGCCACCTTCGCACAGGAGAATCCGAACCCCATACTCATATTCTCTGCGGACGGACGGATCACGTATTACAACTCCGCCGCCCTTGAGATGGCGAACAAATTCGGGCGCGACCATCCCTCCTATTGTGTCCCCCCTCAAGCCACGGCGGTTGTGGAGTCCTGCATGATTTCGAATGAGCGCCGTGAACGGGTGGTCTGGGAAATGTCCGGCAGATCGTTCGCCTGGTCTTTCTTCCCTCATCGCAGCAGTGGAGTCGTCCATGCCTTGGTCACTGAGATCACAGATCAACGCAAACTGGAGGAACAGTTACGCCACTCGCAGCGCCTGGAGGGGGTGGGGCGCCTGGCAGGCGGAGTCGCTCACCAATTCAGCAATCTTCTCACCGTCATCCAGGGCCAGGCGGAGCTGATCGCCCAGTCCGAGGCCTTGTCGCCTCAGGCTCGTGGAGCGATGCAGCAGCTCCTGCATGCAACGGAGACAGCGGCCCGGATGACCTGCCAGCTGAAGTCGTTCAGCCGGCGCAACCAGGTCCGGACGGAAGCCGTGCAGCTCCTGGATATCACCGAGGACCTGAGGGCGGTGATGTCGGCAGCCCTTGGCGAGAGCATTCGTTTCTCCCTGGAGCTGGACCCGGCGGTGCCGGCGATCATGGCCGACCGCGCGTTGATGGAGCAGGTGTTCCTGAACCTGGCGATGAATGCGCAGGATGCCATGCCGGATGGAGGCGAGCTGGTGGTGGCGATCTCACGGGTGGACATTCCGCAAGGACGCCTGCCGAGGCACCCGGAGTCCCGGCCAGGAAGTTTCGTCCGGGTTACCTTCACAGACACGGGATGTGGCATGGATCCCAGAATCCTGCCCTATGTTTTCGAGCCATTCTTCACCACCAAGAGCTCCGACTCCGTCAGCGGGCTCGGGTTGAGCACCACGTACGGGATCATCCGACAGCACAACGGGTGGATCGAGGTGGCGAGTCAGAGGGGACTCGGAACCACCTTTCAGGTTTATCTCCCCGAGGCCCCTTCGTGGGCAACGGAGGATCAGGCGGCGGGTGACGTCGGAGCCGGCGGAGACCGGAAGCCTTCGGAGGAGGTGGTGCTGGTGGTTGAAGATGAGCCGGCGGTTCGACACACGCTCCGGAGCATGCTGCTCCATGAAGGCTTTCAGGTGATAGAAGCAGGCAGCGCTCTTGAGGCATTGGGCCTGTGGCGCACCCGGCAAAGCGAGATCACCGTCTTGCTGACGGATCTTGTCATGCCCAGCGGGATCAGCGGGCAGGAACTCGCACGCCATCTCCAGGCCAGCAAGGCGGAGCTCACGGTCATTTACACAAGCGGCTACGGTATCGACAGCGTCGGGAGAGGGCTCCCGGTCGAAGTGGGCGTCAATTTCCTTCAAAAGCCTTTCGCCGCCCGGGATTTCACTCTGGCTCTGCAGCGTTGCAAGGCGATGAACGGCAGGAATGAGTCACGGACCCATCCCGGGACCGGCTCCGCCTAGCCCGGATTTTTCACACTTCTTTGCCTATGGATTCGGCCCACATTGGTTTCGTCCAATGTTCATAGTGTGATGAGGCCAGAAACCCGGGCTGCCTGATGCACCTCTGGCTTTTCAAGCTCGAGAGGGGGGACGGACGCGTGTCGCAAAAATGAGAGGTGGCCAAGAGCGAGTCCTGCCTATTTCAGCCCTTGATAAATGGATGGGGCTTGATGATTTTACCACCATGGATTCGCTGTCAGCGTGCAACACCATCCGCCTCCTGCCTTCCCACGGGCAAACCACGTCCGCCCTGCGACGCCCTGCCCATAAATCCGGCTCCGCACACGCTCCGCACGTGGAGAACGGATGGCAATGAAGCTTGCGACCTGGACACTGGCCACTCTGGCGGTTGCGGCGGGATGTGTGACGCCGGCAGCGTGGACAGCCACGCCTCCGGCAACTCTGCCCTCCTCCTCAGCGGGACCCTCCGAGAACGACATCCGCAGAGACGCCACGGTGCGAGCCGTCGAGTCCGTCATGCCTGCCGTTGTCAACATCAGCACGGAAACGGTCGTGACTTCCCGGGGCTCCATCGACGAGCTCTTCCGGGAGTTTTTCGACCCCTACTATCGGGAGCGGGAGGCCGAGTCCGGCTACAGCGTTGGTTCGGGAGTGATCATTGATGAGGATGGCCACATCCTTACAAACCATCATGTGGTGAGCCGGGCTCATCGGATCACCGTAAAACTGATGGATGGGACCGAATTCGAGGCCAAACCCCTCACAGGGGCAGCCTTCACCGACATCGCTCTGTTGAGGATCGTCACTCCCGGCAAGCGGAGTTTTTCGCACGTCAAGTTTGCTGCGGACGATGATCTCCTGCTGGGCGAAAGTGTGATCGCTCTGGGCAATCCGTTCGGCCTCGGAGGCTCGGTCTCCCGTGGCATCCTCAGTTCCAAAGCCCGGCGTCCCCCCAACAAGGACGAGCCGCTCGATATCCCTGACTGGCTTCAAATCGATGCGGCGATCAATCCCGGCAACAGCGGAGGTCCGTTGATCAATCTCAAGGGAGAACTCATCGGCATCAACGTGGCGGTGTCCAGGCAGGGTCAGGGCATTGGATTTGCCATCCCGATCAAGCGGATCAGCTCCACCCTTTCCGACATGATCTCGCCCGAAGTTTTCGGCGGGTTTTGGTTTGGGGCCCGGCTGCGTCCCCAGCAGACCCCTCCTCGGATCCTGGATGTGGAGGAAGGCAGCCCCGCGGCGCTCGCGGGCCTAAAGGCGGGCGACATGGTGGTCAATGTCGATTCACAACCTGTGCGCACGACATTTGAACTGGTCGATGTGCTGCGCAAGGCGGGGGAAAAGCGAACCATCGCGATCGGATTTCAACTAGGTTTGGAACCCGGATCCGCCCGGCTTCGGCTTGTACGTGAACAGCCTTATTTTAACGCCGACCTGGTCCGTTCGCGGTTGGGAATCCAGGTTGAGCAGCTCAGCGCGGCGGCGGCGGCGCGCATCGGACTCGATCTTGAAGGCGGCCTGCTGATCCAGGGGATCGATCCTGGTTCGGCTGCTGCCGAAACCGACCTGAAACGAGGCATGTTCATCTCGGCCATCGATGGCCAACCAACTCTCAAGGTAGGTCGTGCCGCCAAGCTGTTGCACGCCAAGGAGCGCGGCAAGGCCGTTCAGATGCAACTGACAATTCCCTATCGACGCGGCCGCTTCATCGAAGTTCGACAAGGCACAATTGACCTGGTTGTCCGCTGACCCGATGCCCTCCCTACACCAAACTCTACTCGCTTTGCAGAAGGAGCTCACCGGAGCTGCAGGCCGCGGGCTCCTGGCGGGCAATGGTCGTATCCACCTCTCGCTGTGCTTCTCTCTGCCGCCCGCAAACTCCACCAGCCCCGAAGCCGCCTGCGCTTTCCAGATCGCGGAGCCAGCCTCCGGTTCATTCGGCGGCAACGAGCCGTGCCACCGATTGGAGCTGGATCTGGAGTGGGTTGACGGTCAGCTGCGGTTTCCATCATCGCCGGCAGTCATCCATGAGCCCGGGCCTTCCACCACGCCTCTCCCGGCCCGGGAACCCGAGGCAACCGATCAACAACCCCCGGCGGAGGTCCTGGAGGGACTCACTCGTTTTTTAGGGGCGCCGGGATTCGATTCCGCCGCACGGGCGACGGTGTTTCGGGAAGTGCTTGAGCCCTTGTCCTCCGAATCGCTTCTCAGGGTCATTCAATGTCTGGATGGAGCACCGCATCCAGAACTGGAGGGAGAGATCAAGCATGCCTGGCACAGATTCTCCGGGCTGATCCGCAGTCGTGGATTCAAGTCCGTGGCCGAGGGATCGCGAGTCCTTGGCTCTCTATTCAAGTCCCATTCGAAGCATCAAATCCTGGGGTGGACTCAGCGGACATGGAAAACCCAGGAGGAATGGTGCAGCTGAATATCCATGGAAAGCCCCTGGGATCGCTTTTGAAGGCGGCGGTGGCCACCGCGACATCCGGCTGGTTTTTTTTCACAACGTCCCAACTCCCAGCCGCACAAGCGGCGGTCAAATCGAATCAAATGAATTCCAAAACCGGGCCGCACTCACATACCAACCGTCTGTCGCAGGAAAAATCTCCCTACCTCCTGCAGCACCAGCACAACCCCGTGGATTGGATGCCATGGGGGCCTGAGGCCTTCGAGAAAGCGAGGAAGGAAGGCAAACCCATCTTGTTGAGCATTGGGTATTCAACCTGTCACTGGTGTCACGTGATGGAACGCGAATCCTTTGAAGACGCGGACACGGCAGCCGTGCTCAATACGAATTTCATCAGCATCAAGGTGGACCGGGAGGAGCGACCGGATGTGGACAAGATCTACATGACCTTTGTTCAGGCGATGACCGGGAGCGGCGGGTGGCCGATGAATGTCTTCCTGACCCCCGAGCTCAAGCCCTTTTTTGGCGCCACCTATTGGCCTCCGGAGAGGAAGTATGGAAGGCCCGGCTTTCGTGATGTGCTGGGCAATGTCGCAAAGGCATGGGCGGAGAAACGCAAGGACATCGAGGCATCTGCGGAGCAGTTCCACGATCAACTCGGCGGTCTGCTGAAACGGGATGCTCTCGACGGAACCCAGCTCGCGGAGAAGGATCTCCACGCAGCGGGTGCGGAGCTGAAGGAAGGATATGACT
>VHDG01000022.1 GCA_016871475.1 Verrucomicrobiota bacterium | reverse complement strand
GGGCTCCCTCGAACTCCACCGCCAGGTGACAACAGTCATAATTGACTCCCAGGTGTTCCTGCAGCCGAAGATCCCCCGGACGATCGTTCTGCATCCGTTCAAAGAAATCGACGGTCTCAGGCGTGGTCTCCAGATAGCACAAGGGCTCAGGTTCGAGTCCGAGATGCAGGGCCTTGCCTGAACTCCTGGAGCGACGTTCCAGGTGTTCAACACAACGCCACAGGTTCGCACGTGCCGATGCTTCCTGCCGGGGTTCTTTCATGAACTCCTTGTAGGACACAGGCACCGTACTAACGCTCCCACCGGCGGAACCTGGCGCCAGTTCTGCAATCAAGTCGATCAGCTGACATGTGTAATCCAGCCGCTCCGGGGTCGTCCAATCCGGCAGATAAACTTGTTCCTTCACCCGTGTCCCATGAAACCTTCCATAGGGAAATCCGTTGATGGTGAATACATAGCAATCATGCGCCTCCAACCATCGCTGGAAGGATCGAAGGGTTTCCGGATCCGAAAGCTCGGCAGCGGCTGTGCGTCCCAGTCGAAGCCCGATGGCGTAGGCCTCGTGGTTCGCAACCCGCTCTTTGACGGCAAGCGTATGCTGCTTCAATGCTCCGAAAATCTGGGGCCAGGTCTCCCCTTGATGGATGTTTGTGCAATAGGCCAGATGGGCCCCGTGTTTAAGCTTCATGGACTAGAACCCATCTCATAAATAAGGAGGGGGTGCGTTGCGAGGGATTTTTGGCGGCGGCAAGGCGCGAGGAGGGAGAATATTCGCCAGGATCTTCGACCGACGAGCAACGCAGCAGCCGCCGAAAAGAACCGCAGCGCACCCCCTCCCTATTTGTGAGATGGGTTCTAAGGACTTGGGAGGAGGTGGTCGGTGCGTGCAAGGATGGCCCCGCTTTACCCAAAGAACCCTTGCTCAGATTCAAACGCCGCACGGAGGATCTCAGGTAAAACGCCCAGTGCCCCTCGCGTCCCAAGGAAAGAAAACCAGGTGAATCCTCGAAGGTCCCGATGGACCTCGTTCGGTTGGACGAATGCGTCGTAGCAGAAGACTCTGGCGCTTGCACTGGCAGGAATCGAACATGAGAGCCGTGTGAAGTTCCAGAACTATTGCGTCCAGCCTCGCTTCACACGGCGCATCTCACCTCTTCCCAGTGCGCCCTCGCCTCACCTCCCCTCGGAATCGTAATCGCAATCGTACACCGCAGAGCGAGGAATGCGCAGAGGAATCTAGAGCGGAATTGGAATTCTTCTCTGCGCTCTTCCCATCTGCATTGTAACTTCGGGGTCCCACCAACGGCTTCGAGATGCCCCCATTCGAAAACTCGCCACGAATTTCCACTTCTCACCTCGCCCCGGTGTGCCCTATGGTCCCGCGCGTGATCCTCGGCGGCGGCATCGTGAAGGGCATGATTGAGACTGCCCGCAACTTCGTCGGTTCTTACACCGACGCCTCCCGCCTTACCACCGTCGAGTACCCCGAGCAACGCATCCCCCTCCACGCAAACGCGCGGCAGTTCCCGTTCCTCGTTTTCGACGGAACGGATCCGATGGCCGGACTTCGCTGTGTCGCGTGCCAGATCTGTGAGAAGGAATGCCCGCCGCAGTGCATCTACATCATCAAGGACTCGGTCAAGAAGCCGGATTACCTTGGAAAAATGCAGATGCAGCCAAAGGTTTTCGACATCGACTTGTCGGTCTGCATGAGCTGCCAGATCTGCGTCGAGGTTTGCCCGTTCGACGCGATCAAGATGGACACGGAGTTTGAGCTGTCGAACGACGATCGCTTTGCGGGCTTGCTGGTCAACAAACATCAGCTGGCAAAGCCAAACAGCCATTTCGCGAGGATCCATCCCGCCGAGGCAGCCGAAGTCGATGGTCGCCTGGCCGCGGAAAAGGCAAAGGCAGAGGCCAAAGCCAGGGCGGATGCCGAAGCAAAAGCCAAAGCTGCGGCAACATCGCCACCTCCCGCCGGCAACCCATCCTCATCCCCTCCGCCGAAGAGCTGAAATAATGGAACCGCTGAAGGGCCTCCTCTCAACTCTTTGGAAAGCGCTGACGGATCAGCCGGATCCCAAAGCCCCTTTTCTTGAGTCGATTCCCGAAGACTATCGATCTCTGGCCTCAGCGGTTCTCTCCGTGGCTCCGATCCTCATGGTCTTCCCGCTGCTGTTTGCGCTGACGACCGTGCTGGAAAGGAAAGGGCTCGGGCGGATCCAGAACCGCCTGGGACCCAACCGCGTGGGGCCCGCAGGATTTCTTCAGTTTGCGGCTGACGGGCTCAAGACCTTGACCAAGGAGGATGTCGTCCCCAGGGCGGCAGATCGGGTCGTGCATTTTTTGGCACCGATTGCCCTGGTGATCCCGGTGCTGCTCACCTTCGCGGTGCTCCCGTTCGGAAGGAACCTGGCCCCTATCGATCTCGATGCGGGCCTGCTCTTTTTCTTTGCAGTGAGCTCGGCCACCGAGCTCGCGGTGTTCATGGCTGGATGGGCCAGTCGCAACAAGTACTCCCTGCTGGGAGCCCTCCGAGCGGTGGCGCAAATGGTCAGTTACGAGATCCCCCTGGTGCTCGCTGCATTGTCTGTCGTGATGATCACAGGGACCCTGTCGCTTTCAGCAATCGCCGCCGCTCAGAGCCCCACCCCCGGCTCCTTCCTGGCTCCGTGGTATGTGTTCACTCCCTGGGGCTTGATGGGGTTTCTCCTGTTCATGATCGCCGCCTGCGCGGAAGCCAACCGCTCCCCCTTCGACCTGCCTGAGGGGGAATCAGAGATCATCGCCGGTTATTACCTCGAGTATTCCGGGTTCAAATTCGCCCTTTTCTTCCTCGGGGAATATCTGGGTCTGTTCGCCTCAAGCGGCCTCGCAATCACCCTGTTCCTTGGAGGATGGAACGCACCTTTTGCGTTCATGCAGGGATGGCTCCCATCCTGGGTCTGGTTTTTTGCCAAACTGGCCACGCTGATCGCGGTGTTCATCTGGATCCGAGGCACCCTGCCCCGGGTACGAATGGATCAACTGATGGGTCTGGCCTGGAAGTTCATGATCCCCATGACCCTGTTGACCCTGGTGGCAGCAGGACTCTGGCATCGTCTGCCTTCAGCCCCTCTTCGCTGGGTCGCTTGCACCGCCCTCCTCGCAGGCGCCTTCCTCGTTCTCGGTCGTGTTCTGATGCCTCGCACCCGCCATGGAAGGAGGGTTTATCGCTATGCCGACTGACGTCATACTCTGGATCCTTGGAGGGCTCATCCTCATCAGCGCAGTGATGTCACTTGCGCTGCGAAACCTGATCCACTGCGCGCTCTTCCTCATGGTTTGCTTTCTTGGGCTGGCAGGGCTGTACCTCCATCTCAACGCGGTGTTTTCGGGGCTTGTTCAAGCCCTCGTCTATGTGGGAGCCGTGGGAATCATACTGATTTTCGCCATCCTTCTGACGGAGGGAGGAGGCACCGAAACGGGGTCTCATCTGGGGAGCCAGTGGCGGACGGGAATCGGCCTCGCCGTCCTGCTGGCGTTTGCGCTCCTGGGCGCGGTCTCGAACAGCCCACAAACCACACAGGCCGCCCGTCACACGGAGGAGCCCACCGTCCGGGAGATCGGTTTGAAACTCATGACCGACTACCTGCTGCCCCTGCAAACCATCGGTCTTCTCCTGACCGCCGCAGCGATCGGAGCCGTCGTCCTGGCCATGCAGGAACCCAAACCCAGGAAGGACGAAACCCCATGACGTTCTACCTCGCATTGTCTGTGTTGCTCTTTTGCGTGGGACTGGCCGGTGTGCTGGCAAGACGCCATGCAATCATGGCACTCATCGGCATCGAGCTGATGCTGAACGCGGCCAATATCAACTTCATCGCATTCTGGCGCCATTCAAGCGCCGCTGATGATTTGTCCGGTATGTTTTGGATGATCTTCTCCGTCGCTATCGCGGCGGCGGAGGCTGCCGTGGGACTGGCCCTCGTCATACTCGTGTTCCGGCATCGACGGTCGGTGCGACTGGATGAGCTTGAATCCTTGAAAGGCTGATGACCGGCGTGCTCGACATTCTATGGCTGATCCCGGCGCTTCCGCTCCTGGTCTCGGCCATTCTCTCCCTGACCCCCGCCCGGGTGAAAGGGGGAGCTGCCCCGCTGTCGATCGGAGCCCTTGGCCTCGGATTCCTCATTGCCTGCGCAGCTCTCGCCGAGGCGGTGTCCGATCCGGGCCAGGTCAGGGCGCACAATTTCACATGGTTCGAATTCGGAAGCTCCGCCGTAAAAATCGGATGGGTTTTGGATCCCCTCAGCGCCTTGATGCTTGTGATGGTGACGTTCGTGGCCGGGTGGATCTTTGTGTTCAGCATCGGCTACATGTCGCACGACGAGAACTTCACCCGGTTCTACTGCTTTCTGTCCTTGTTCACCTCCGCGATGCTCGGCGTCGTGATGTCCAACAGCCTGCTCATGCTCTTTGCATGCTGGGAGGTCATGGGGCTTGCCTCCTACCTGCTGATTGGATTCTGGCATCATCGGCCTTCTGCGGCTGCCGCTGCGAGAAAAGCATTCATCTATACGCGCATTGGCGACATTGGATTTCTCCTGGGCATGCTCTGGTTGTATGCGGAGACGGGCACCCTCCTGCTCTACGACAACGGCGCAGGATGTCTCGAAGCCAATGCGCTGACCCAGCTGGCGGGCGCTGCGATCAGCACCGGCATGGCCGCCAGCACCGGGATCGCGTTGCTGCTCTTTTGTGGTGCCATCGGGAAGTCCGGCCAGATCCCTCTTCATGTCTGGCTTCCGGACGCGATGGAAGGCCCAACCCCTGTGAGCGCGCTGATCCACGCTGCGACGATGGTGGCCGCAGGCGTGTTTCTGATGGCTCGGATACATCCTCTCTCGACTGCGACCGCGTCGGCTAAACCTATCGTGACCGCGACGGCCCCCGCGAATGCCACAGCTCAATCCGCTCAGCCGGCGGTTCGAATGGAGGCAGCACCCAAGTCGCAGGCTCATGCTGAGGCGGCCGCGAAGCCGACGGAGGCGGGCGGTGACTCCACTTCGTCCCCGACACTCACGCTGAATGTCATGGCCTGGGTTGGAGCTCTGACCGCCCTGCTGGCTTCGCTCGTGGCCGTGGCCCAGTACGATATCAAACGCATTCTCGCTTATTCCACGGTGTCCCAGCTCGGCTTCATGTTTCTCGGCCTGGCGACAGGCGGACCGGCGGTGGGGGTGTTTCATCTGCTGACCCATGCATTTTTCAAGGCGTTGCTGTTTCTTGGGGCCGGCTCGGTGATTCATGGATGCCATGAGGAGCAGGATATTCGGCGGATGGGAGGTCTGTGGCGGCGTATGCCGGCGACATTTGGAACTTACGCGGTCGGGATGATGGCTCTCTCTGGAGTACCCCTGCTCTTCTCCGGTTTTTGGAGCAAGGATGAGATTCTGCATTCGGCTCTGGCGTGGTCTGGATCGAAGTGGCCTTTCGCTCTGGGCCTGGTGGCGGCTGTGGCCACGGCTTTTTACATGACACGCCAGATGGCCTACGTGTTCTTTGGACCTCACCGCGGACATCCCGCCATGTATGAGCAGGGACACCGTATCCCGGTGACTCAACCTCACGAGAGCCCCATGGTGATGACTCTGCCGCTGGGTGTGCTCGCAGCCTGTGCGATTCTGTTGACCGTTGTGGGAACCCCGATGTGGCCCTGGCTGCACTCGGTGCTCAGTGGGCATGCCCCTGAAGTCAGGCGAGAAGTGAGTGTCGGAGTGTTGTTTGCCATGCTCATCTCAATCCTGGCTGCTGGAACGGGATTCACCGCAGGGTGGATCTGCTACATGAGACGCAGGGCCAGCGGCTTCAACGATGGCGATCCCCTGCAAACAAGGATCCCGTCGATTTGGCGATGCCTCGAGTCGCGCGGGTGGATTGACGAGCTTTACAAGATGTCCTTTGGCATATGGACGGCAGCTGCGGGCCGCTTCTGCGACTGGCTTGATCGCATCGTGCTGGGGGGCGGTGTTCGGATGATTCAAAACGCCGCTCTCGCAACGGCCTGGATGGGACGTTTGTGGGACGAGTTCTTTCTGAACGGAGGTTTTGCAAGAGGCTGTGAACAGACGCGGAACTCGGCTGATCGAGCCTCGCTGGTACAGAACGGACAAATCCAGCGTTACCTCCGGATTCTGGCAGGCGCCCTGGCACTTGTCGCTCTTTGGATAATTTGGAAATGAACGCGTCGTCCATCCCATGGCTAACCCTGCTCACGGCGATACCGCTGGTGGGTGGGATCTTGATCCTGGGATCGCACCTGCCCGACGGCCAACGCCCCCGCAGGTTCGGACTCCTGTTCCACGCGCTCAGCCTGGGCGTGCTCGCACTGATCTTCACGCAGTTCGATCCGGCCGTGGGCTCCATGCAGATGGTTGAACGGTGGCCTTGGATTCCAAGCCTGGGAACTGAATATCATCTTGGGATTGATGGGCTGGGACTCCTGATGCTCGCCTTGTCATGCATCGTGCTGATGGCCGCCACGGCGTTCTCCCGGCGCGATATTCCGTCCGGGCGGATCTACCACGGTCTGCTGCTCCTGCTTCAGGCGGGACTGCATGGTGCGTTCACCGCCCAGAATTTCATCCACTGGTTTTTCTACTACGAGCTCAGCCTCATCCCGGCCTATTTCCTTGTGAAGCTATGGGGCGGACCCAAACGAGGCGTGGCCGCCCGGACATTCTTTCTCTACACCATGGCGGGAAGCGCCGCGATGTTGCTGGGCTTTCTTGCGACCTATGCGGCCAC
The DNA here is from genome assembly GCA_016871475.1 of Verrucomicrobiota bacterium. Taxonomy (GTDB): domain Bacteria; phylum Verrucomicrobiota; class Verrucomicrobiia; order Limisphaerales; family UBA11320; genus UBA11320. Next base: position 6,464 of record VHDG01000022.1, on the reverse strand, counting down.
AGGGTCTTTCGATTTCGCTGAACTCGCCCAACGGGGCAAGGGTTTCGACGGGGGACTGGCAGCGATCTACAATGTCCGCCTCGGACTTCCTGAGCTCTCAACACGAGCGCTGGGCCTGTTGATCTTCTTCGCCATCTTTCTCGGTTTTGCCGTGAAGATCCCCGTGTGGCCCTTCCAGTCCTGGCTGCCTCTCACCTACTCCGAAGCCCCGGCCCCGGTGGCCATGGTCCTGACCGGAGCTCTGTCCAAACTGGGCGTGTATGGCTTGCTCCGGATTGTCCTGCCGATCTTTCCCGAACAAGTCTGGCAGACCCAGGACCTTTTGCTCTGCCTGGCCCTGGCGAGCATTGTCTTCAGCGCTGTGGCAGCCCTGGCCCAGACGGATGTGCGACGAATGCTCGGACACCTCTCGATCAGCCATCTGGGCTACTGCGTCCTTGCCGTCGTCTGCGCCTCCAGGATCACTCCGTTGGATGGCAACTGGGAGGTTGAGAAACAGGCAGCCCTGACCGGAGCCATGCTCCAAATGTTCAATCACGGCGTCATCGCAGCGCTGCTCTTCGGGCTTGCGGGCTGGATGGAAGAACGCGTTGGGAAACCGCTCGAGATGGGAAGCATGGGAGGCTTGCGACAAAAGGCCCCTGTGTTTGCCGGTATCATGGGGCTGGCCGTTTTCGCATCCATGGGCCTTCCGGGATTGAGCGGATTCGTCGGGGAGTTCCTGATCTTCAAGGGCGTGTTTGCCCTGGTGCCCTGGGCAGCCTGCCTGGCGACTCTTGGTTTGCTCGGCGTGGCCCTGTTTCTCCTGAACTACCTCCGAACAACCTGGCACGGCGCGTTGAGCGGTGACTCCACAAGGTTCGCCGATCTCACTGTGCGAGAACGTGCATGGGTGACACCCATGGTCGCGCTCATTCTGCTGCTGGGGGTTCATCCTCAACTGGCGCTGAAGTGGCTGAACGCAGCCGCCGTCCTGCTGACAGAAAGGATCGCCATATGACGCCCACATGGACCCTCGTGATCTGTCTGCTGGGTGCGATCCTGCAACAGTTCATGCCCCGGACCGAACCCAAGTTCGCCCGCGCAACGGCGTTGCTGACCGCGTTTCTTTCACTCGCTGCCGCCTTCAGCGGCGTGGTGAACGGGATGGATCCCGGGGTGTTTACCACGTTGACCCGCGCTCCATGGGTTCCGGGGCTGGGTATCGAGTTCCATCTCGCGGCGGATGGCATCACCCATTGCATGCTCGTCCTTACAGGCATCGCAGCCGTCGCAGGCGTGCTGTTTTCCTGGAACGTGGAGCATCGCGTGCGGGACTTCTTCTCGCTCTACTTCCTGCTCCTGACCGGCTGCTTCGGTGTGTTCCTCAGCGCAGACCTCTTCCTGTTATTCGTATTCTATGAGCTGGCGATCGTGCCGAAGTACCTGCTGATCGCGCACTGGGGTTCAAAGAATCGCGAGCACGGCGCGATGAAGCTGGCCCTGTATTCGTTTGTCGGCAGCGCCCTCGTGTTCGCCGGCATCCTCGCCTGCGCATGGGCGTCGGGCGTGGGAAGCTTCTCGTTGCAGGAGCTCGGCAAACATGCATTCCCACCGGACTTCCAGAGATGGGTCTTCCCCCTCCTGTTCGTGGGTTTCGCCGTCCTCGCAGGCATGTTCCCTTTCCACACATGGGCTCCCACCGGTCACTCGGCGGCACCCACCGCCGCCTCCATGCTGTTGGCCGGCGTGGTCATGAAGCTGGGAGCCTACGGAGCTCTGCGCGCAGGCGTGGCGCTCATGCCGCAAGGCGCCGCGATGTGGCAGATGCCGCTGGGTATGCTGGCTGCCATCGGAATCGTCCATGGCGCATGGGTCGCCCTCACACAGCGCGACATCAAATACATCATCGGATACTCCAGCGTCAGTCACATGGGATTCGCCTTGCTGGGCCTCCTGTCGCTTTCTTCAGCGGGACTCTCCGGCGCGGTCCTCCAGATGTTTTCTCACGGCATCATCGGCGGGCTGCTCTTCGCAATCGCCGGTCGGATGATCTACGACCGCACTCACACCAGAGAGCTGGCTGAGCTGGAGGGTCTCAACCTCCAGAAGCTGATGCCCTTCGCGGCTGTGAGCTTTGTGCTCGCAGGATTCGCATCAATGGGAATGCCCGGGTTCAGCGGCTTCGCTGCCGAGGCGCATGTCCTCGCCGGAGCCTGGAAGAGTTTTCCCTCACTGGCCATTCTCTCGGGTGTTGGAATCGTGCTGGGCGCGGCCTTTACGTTGCGAGTGGTGCATCGGACATTCTATGCAGCCGGAGCAGGCGAGGTGGAGCCTTCCCCCGCATCAACGAAGGAGAAACAGGCCCACGGTGAGGCTCTCGTGATCTCGATTCCCGAGCGGCTGGGCGCCATGGGATTGATCGCCGTTGCTCTCGCCGTCGGACTCTGGCCCCGGTTGCTCCTGGACTGGATTGTTCCGGCCTTGGAGTCGCCCCTGTTTGAGAACCTGCGCAAGTCAGGAGGTTTGCAATGAGAAGGGAGTGTGACACTTGGACTATCTGATGGTTGCCAGGGCAGTGTTGCCTGAGATCTGCACGGCCTTCCTTGCCTTGCTGGTTCTCACTGTGGATCTGGCTTGGTTGACGACCTGGAGCGAGTCGGCCCGAAAGACATTGCTGTGCGTCGTTTGCACCCTGGCCCTCGGAATCGCGTGGATCCTCCTCGATCGAAACTGGGAACCGGTGGCCATCCCAACGCTGGGCTGGATGGCTTCCCCAGGAGTGACCTGCCTCAAGGGACTCATCGCGGCCCTCACCCTGGGATCGCTCTGGCTCAGCCGTGAATCCTCCTTTACGAAACATGTCGGCGAATACTTTGCACTGACTCTGCTCGCGGCCGTGGGGGCGATGATCTTGTGCAGCACCCAGCATCTGATCCTGGCTTTCACCGGCCTGGAGCTTCTGAGCCTCTCCCTCTACGTATTGACTGCATTCCACAAGGATCGGGCATTGAGCGCCGAAGCCGGCCTCAAGTACTTCCTGTTTGGGGGAGTGTCTGCCGCCACGATGCTTTATGGCTTCAGCCTGCTCCATGGGGCGACAGGTGAACTGCTGCTGCCCAAGGTGGCCATGAAGCTCGCCGCCGGGCCCGTGGAGCCCATCGCCGTTATGGGCGTGCTGTTCGCTTCCGCCGGATTCGCCTTCAAGATCAGCGCGGCTCCCTTCCACCTCTGGACACCGGATGCCTATCAGGGAGCTACCCCAGGTTCCGCAGCATTCATCGCCAGTGTCTCCAAACTTGCCAGCTTCGCCCTGCTGGCACAGGTGACCTGGGTGGGATGGAACCCAGCTGGCGTGGCCGGCAATGCTTCACTGGGTTCGGCAAAACCCGGGTGGATCGCTTTCTTCGCGTTTGCAGCAACGGCATCCATCGTGATCGGAAACCTCGCAGCGCTGGCGCAAAGCGGGTTCCGACGCTTCATCGCCTATAGCGGCGTGGCCCATGCGGGCTACATGCTGGTTGGGTTGATTGCCAACACTCAGGATGCCGCGTACTCGGTGTTGTACTATGCCGTCACCTATGCAATCGGAAGCCTGGGCCTCATCGCCATGTCGGCGATCCTCGAAAACCGACGGGGCTCGGATGCGATATCCGGTTTCGCCGGATGGATGCGAGAATCCAGGTTCCTCGCGGTCTGCCTCATGGTCTTTCTGTTGTCGCAGGCGGGCATCCCTCCCCTGGCAGGGTTCTTCGCCAAGTTCTATGTCTTCTCCGCGGCATTGAAGTCGCATGGAGCTCCTCATGGAGTGTTCTGGCTGGTGGCAGCCTCCCTTGTGGCCAGCTGTGTGGCACTCTATTACTACCTGCGAATCGTTCGCGCTGCTTTCGAGGCTCGTGACCTGGCAGAAGCAGGACAAGCCCCAGGAATGCCCGCACTTTGGATCACGCGCGCATGGATCGGCGCCTGCGCCTTGTTGCTGGTTTGGTGGGGATGCTTTCCTGACAAACTTCTAAGCCTGCTGCGAGGTTCCTGATGTACCAGATCCCATGAGCACCCCTCCCCTTCCCCCCGCATCGCCCCAATCCGCTCCAGCGGATTCACCACCTTCCCTGATCCATCGTGCGCCCGGAGGTGATCTGGGAGAGATGCTGGAGGTGTCGATGGGGCCGCACCATCCTTCCACACACGGCGTGTTTCGCATGGATGCAGTCCTCGACGGGGAAACCGTCGTGAAACTCAAACCCGTGTTTGGATATCTGCATCGGAACCACGAAAAAATTGCCGAGAACACGACTTATCTCGGGTCAATGCCCTACACCGACCGGCTGGACTACTTCTGTTCGCTGACCAACAACTGGGGCTATGCCTTGGCAGTGGAAAAGCTGGCCGGGCTTCAGGTCCCTGAACGGGCGGAGTACATCCGCGTGATAACCGCGGAGCTGACCCGGGTGGTGAATCACACCTGCGTCACGGGATTCCTTCTGATGGACATGGGAGCGCTGGGAACCCCGCTGATGTATGCGTTTCGGGAACGCGAGAAGGTTCTCGATCTGTTCGAGTCCCTGACCGGGGCTCGGATGATGTGCAACTACATGCGCTTTGGGGGCTGCCGGACGGATCTGCCTCCGGGATGGATCGAGCAGGCCAAAAAGGTGACATCTGAATACACCCGGTTCCTGGACGAGTTCGAAAACCTCCTCACCACCAACGAAATCCTGCTCGCCCGCACCCAGGGAGTCGGAGTGCTGAAGGGTCCTGATGCGGTCAACGCAGGCATCACAGGGCCGGTTCTGCGCGCGAGTGGAATCAATTACGATCTGCGCAAGGTGGATGCCTACGGGTTCTACTCAAGCTTCCCCTTCCGGATCCCGTTGGGAGACCATGGCGATGTCTATGACCGCTACATGATTCGAACCTTGGAGATGCGCGAGTCGATCAAGATTCTAGAACAGGCTCTGACAGAGATTCCCGACGGACCGGTGATCGATCCAAAAGCCAAGCTTCGTGGGTTTCGTCCGAAACCAGGGGAAGCCTATGGCCGAATCGAGTCACCCAAAGGCGAACTGGGCTTCTATCTCATCAGTGATGGAAGTCCCAACCCCTACCGCTATCGCGTGCGACCACCCAGCCTGATCAACCTGACGTTGTTGGAGGAGATGTGCATCGGCCAGAAGATCGCCGACGTTGTGGTCATTCTGGGAAGCATCGATATCGTGCTCGGAGAAGTGGACCGCTGACCTACTCGGATCACCGTGTCTCAGCGGCGATGCCTTATCCTGTCGAGCAGGACGGCTCCGAGAATCACAAGGCCGAGAACCACCTTTTGCTTGTAGCTCTCCACGTTCGTGAGGTTCATGCCATTCTGGATCACGGCGATAATGAAGGCGCCGATCAGCGTGCCCAGCATCTTGCCCTCGCCGCCGCTGAGACTTGTTCCACCCACCACGACGGCAGCAATCACGTAGAGCTCATACATGTTGCCATAGGTCGCGGAGCCACTCTTGAGCTGTGAGGCCATGATCACGCCGCCGAGTCCGGCGAGCAATGCGCTGGCAATATAAGCGAACATCAATACGCGCGGCACCGGAACCCCTGACAGGCGGGCAGCCTCGCTGTTGCCGCCCACAGCATAAAGATACCGGCCGAGTTTCATGCGTGACATCAGGACGTGAGCCAACCCGTAAAGCAGAAGCATGAGAACGACCGCGTTGGGCAGACTCATCAAGTCGGCTCCCCGTCCGAGCCAGACAAAGGAGTCAGGGATTTGGTAAACAGACTGGCCTTCCGCCAGGATGTAGGCCAGGCCGCTGCCGACGAGCATCATGGCCAATGTCACGATGAACGGCGGGATGGCGAACCGGGTGATCATCAACCCTGAAAAGCCCCCGATCATTCCGCATACGAGGATGGCCGCCAGGCACGCCAACACCATCCCATGGAATGTCGCGTTCACTCCCCCCGCAAAATCTCGAATCAAACTCGCCGTCAACACAGCCGAGAGCGCGAGGAGGCTCCCCACTGAAAGGTCGATGCCGCCAGTGATGATGACCATGGTCATGCCGATGGCGACGATCGCGATCACGGCAATTTGATTGGCGATGTTGAGCAAGTTCTCCGGCTTTAGAAAATTAGGCCAGCGATACTTGTGCGGCGTGACGAGCTGCGGATCTCCCAGCGCCGGAAAGTCGGTCTTCAGTGAGGCAAGCACCAGCCAGTTTCCGGCAGCTTGTGAGCAGGCGACGGCGTCCAGCTTGCCTCCCGCAGCCATGATTCTCATCAGCGCATCGCGAGCATCCTTGGGCTCGCCTCTCACCGTCTCCAGAACCTGAGCGCCTGAAGCCTTGAGCTGTCGCTCAACGGCGATCGCGAATTCGGGATCACCGGGCTGATCGCTCGCGACAACGAGAATGCGGGCAGTGGCTCCGAACTGCTGGCGAAGCGCGCTCACGACCTGTTGTGCTGCCGCCTCCCCGGTGGGTGAT
>VHDG01000021.1 GCA_016871475.1 Verrucomicrobiota bacterium | reverse complement strand
GATTGGGGCCGGCACTCAGGAGAACACGATCCAGTTCTTCCGGCTCCCTTCGACTCGCGAGGAGCCGCTTCGAATGAGTGGATATCCATCGAAGGTGAAGCACCTGGCCTGGGATTCCGGAGCTCGGTTCCTGGCTTCCGGCGGCGGCGACATGATCACGATCTGGGATGTCCGCGGACAGGGCCCTGCCGGCACCATTCCCCTCCAATACGCCGGGCATCCCGGGTTGATCAGCGCGCTGGCCTTTCAGAAAACCGGTGAACTTCTGGCTTCCGGTTGTGCATCGGGCAAAGTGCGCCTCTGGAACCCCGCCAGATCACGATGGCCTGAATCGAAGCCCGAACCTGTCGACCGGTCCCTCGCCGCCTTCGACTTTCCGTCTGGTATTCTCTGTCTCAAATGGTCACCCGACCAGAAGGCCCTCGCCGTGGGATGTCAGGACGGGTCGGTGGGTTGGATCCGCATCTGACCGCCGGGGTGCCTATGGTGCGGGCGACTACTCCTCTAGCTTCGAATACTCCCAGACGACGTCATCGCTTCCGCTTGTTTCATCGCTCCCCTTCGCGGAAGCGGTGACCTCATTCTTACTGGCCGGTCGCGTCCCTTTCTGATCCACACCGTCAATCCCCACGGAATACAGCAGGAATGTGCCGTCAGCCCGCTTGCTGTATTGAAGCGCTGCCCCAGAGAAAACATCGCCGGGTACTTTGGTGAGGAATGCCGGCGTGAGATGCTCGAGACGGTCCGGATAGGCACCCTTCTCCAATCGATGACGCTCCAGTGCGATGGCCACCAGCGCCAGATCGCGGCCAGCCTGGGCGAGTTGGGACTTGGCCAACACCCCTCTCAACCCAGGCACCAGCATCGCCACAATTCGATTGTTCATCGTAACCGGACTGATGTGGGGTTGAATGGCGGCATCAACTTCCGATTGAGTCAACCGCTGATACGAACCATCTGGCTTTCGGATCCTTCCCCAGAGCTCGATCATCACACCGGCACATTGGTGGTAGGCCACCTGGTTTCTGCGAATCAGTCCTCGCGGAAGCACCCATCCCGCCAGGTCCTGCATCGGTCCCATGGGGTTGGTTGCATTGGGGTCAAGGTCGGTCGTGATCGTGCCGGGGCTGCTCACCCATCGCTCCATCATGGCGTTGCCGAACGAACGTTCCGTGATCATCGACTTTCGGCCGGCCTCGATAAAATCCAGTGCTTCGATCATAGGTTGCAGCTTAGCCAATTCCTCCGCCTTCCAAGATCCGGAGGCCAGACCCTGCCACACCACCTGGCTCAGGATGTGCCAGGCAGCGATCCGCACCAGATGGGAGATCAGCAGCGACTCGGATTCCACGGCGTTCATGAGCCGGAAACCTGTGGTGAAGCGGCCGACAGCCTCAGTGGGCCGGTCTTCGGCGAGCAGTGCGATTGAGGAGAGCTGACAGTACTGAACGAAGCGTTTCAGGATCGCAAGGTGGGGGAGGAGAATATGGGACGGATTGTCATGGGCGTATCGGAGGTTGAAGCGTGCCTGAGGTCGCGCGAGGACCGCCGCGTCGAGTTCTTCAATGGCCACCTTGTCCCGGGCCAGCGCGAACAGCACGTCGTTGCCCGCTGTTCCCGGCTTCTCGGGTGACGGGAAATCCTTGGTCTCCCTGTAGTAGTCCTGCCATTCCACCAGGTCGGTGGGTTCGCCCACTCTCCAGTCTCCGAGCTGCGGTGCCTTCCTACCCATGTTCCCACTCGCGCCTGCGTCGTTAATGCAAAGTGCGCCACTACCTGCTGAGATCAGTGCGTCTCTGCCCTCCTTATCCGCCCAGATCTCTTTTCCATTCACGATGGCCTGCACCTTGAACAACGGCGCAAGGATGGGCGTCATGGCCAGGTTTTGATCGTCGGGCAGCTCAGGCGGGACTGTGTCCTTGATGCTCAACGGCACACCGCTCTTCTCAAGATCCCGTTTCACCTTCAACCATTCCCGCTGCGCGCTGAAGTTGTAGAGGGTCACTGCCAGGACAAGAAGAGTAACCAGCGCGGCGAAAGCGAATCCGCCGGCCCGCAATGCCCGGAGACTGAATATCCAGCGAAGCAGGCGTTTGGATCGGGGTACCGGAGGGAATGCCGGGGAGGTTTCAGGAATGTTCATGTGGGCTAAGGAGAGTCGTGGTTTGATGCGCTGACTTGGATTCGCGTGCTGGCTAGCACGCAGCGGTCGATGAGCGAAGAGAGCCTTGCGGGCGCGGGGGTTGCGGTGCAGGGCGGCCTGGACCTTTGGGGGCCTGCCGTTCGGATGACCGAGGGTTGAGGTCGAGCAATTCTGCGTAGAACTGTCGCTGGAGCACGAGCGCCTCACGATCGGCGCTGGAGGCCGAGGTATCAGGGGAGAGACTTTCGGTTGCGGGTTCCATCGGATTCAGCCAGTTCAGGACCAGGATGAAGACCCAGGCGGCTGCCAGTGCCCCCCATGCTTTTGGAGCGGGCCAGAAGAGATCCCGCAGCCGGAATGCCGGCGCCGCCACCGAAGCCGAATGCGGTGCGGTATGCAAATGTGAAGTCCGGGCTCGGTCCAAAACCGCTCGTTGCAGATCCTCAGGGGGATGCCGCAGCGCCACATAAGCCATTCGCTTTTCCAGATCGTCCAGGTTCATTTGATTTCGTCGTAAAGAGGACGCAGCCGCTCGCGAAGTTTGTCCATGGCGTATCTGTAGCGACTGGCCGCGGTGTTGGGGGAGATATTCAGAGTCTCCGCAATAGACTCGAAAGTCATGGATTCCCAGAGTTTTAGGTGGACCACTGCACGTTGGTCCGGCGGGAGGTCCACCATCGCCGCCGTCAGGCAATCACGAAAAGCTTGTTCGTCCGGATCCTCGGATGGTTGGAACACCGGCGCTGTGTCGTTTTGTTCGGCCGCGGCACGCTCATGTCCACGCTCCCGGGCATCTCCCCGCCGGCCCTGGTCAATGGCCTGGCGGTGCGCCATCCGGATCAGGAATGCCCGTGGTTCACGAACCCCGTTCAGCAGCTCCGGATTTCCCGCGAGCTTGCAAAACACGTCCTGCATCACATCCCGCGCGTCCGCTTCGTGCCTCAGAAACTGAAGAAGAAACCCGAACAGAGCCGTCCCGTGCGACACGTACAGCCGTGTCAGGAAATCCGCCTCGGGCGGATGTCCAGGCCGGTGTTTTGGATGGCTGTCTTCGTCCGTCAGTCGGATCCCTTCTGTTCGTCCTGGTTTCCAGGTTCGCTGAGAAGACGCAGCTGCGGGCAGGATTTGTCTGTGCCCGCCACGTCGACAGTCACGGCCCACGGCCCTGGCCGGCATTCGCGGTTTCCAGGGTTATCGCACTTGTCCTTTGGCACGGATGGATTCCAGCAAAGCGGTGAGCTCCCGGACCATGGACGGGTTCGAGCCGTACAGGTTGTGCTTCTGCTCAAGGTCATTCCGCAGGTCGTAGAGTTCACCCGCGTGGTTGTGCTCAACATATCCATGCTCAGTGTTGAGCCACCCGGGCACCTGCGTGTGCGCTCCAGTCTTGTGCGCAATCAGCACCCAATCCTTGTGTCGCACAGCATAGATGTTGGTGAATGTGTTATGGACAATGCTTGTGCGGGGGCTGGGTGCGTTTTCCTTGAACACTCGCTGCAAGGCATAACTGTCCTCGGCAACTCCGGCAGGCAAGGAATGACCCACGGCCGATGCAAACGTGGCAAAGAGATCCACCTGACTGATCAGGGCATCACTGACGCTCCCAGGCCTTACAACACCAGGAAAGGCACACGGTGGCCTCCTTCGTAAAGGTCTCTCTTCAATCCCCGCAAAACACCCGAGCTCCGATGCTTGGTTTTCCGAAGTCGATTGTAGGCATACTGCTCTGCTCCGTTGTCGGCACTGAAGACGACAAGCGTGTTGTCTCTGAAACCGTTGTCGTCCAGAGCACGCAGGATGCGTCCGACCTCTGCGTCTGTCTGCATCATGAAATCGCCGTATCCGCCGGCCTCAGTCTTCCCCTTGAAAGCGTTAACCGGCACGATCGGTGCATGGGGTGAGTTGAAGGGTGCGTACAACAGGAAGGGTTTCGTTACCCCGCGTTGCCGTCCAATCCACTCCACAGCTTTTTCCGTGATCCGGGGTCCCACAGCGTAGAAATCCCAGCCAGGTGTCATGGGGCCAGGACGAGCCTCCCAATTGCCTTCCAGAGTGTTCTGCTTAATGGTCAACGACTCGCTCGGTGTGGTGATGACACGGTCGTTCTCAAACCACGCGTAGGGCGGAAAATTAGGAATATCGTCTCCAAAATAGTAATCGAATCCATGTGACAAAGGACCGCCCGAAACGGGTTTCGACCAGTCGAAGGCTTCCGCCTTGAGGGGCGCTTGTCCCTTCTCGTTGCTGGCAGGAGGGAGTCCGCCCGGCTTGTAGATGTCGCTCCAGTTCCAGCCCAGGTGCCATTTGCCTATGCAGGCTGTTCGATAGCCATGTTCCTTGAGCATTTCGGCCAGCGTAAGTTCTGTGGGATCCAGGACAGGAGGACCAAACGAGTTCACGATGCCGTGAAACTTTCGCCAATGAAAACGACCCGTGAGCAACGCATAGCGGCTGGGTGTGCATACTCCAGAAGAACTGTGCGCATCGGTGAAACGCATACCCTCTGCTGCGAGACGATCGAGATTCGGTGTTGGGATCTTCGATGCCGGGTTGTTTGCTCCGAGGTCGCCATACCCCATGTCGTCCGCATAGAGGATGACGATGTTGGGATGAGTGGCTGCCGGAGCTTGCTGGGTGATCAACCCGACGATGGTCAGCAGCAGTCCCACCACGAGTTTCGCTTTCGAGAGGGTTCTGGGACTCAAGACAGACCGGATGGCTCCGGCCAGGGTTTCGACCTCAGCGCTCGTGTGAGCGGAGCTGATAGCCAGGCGGAAGAAGCCGTCGGCTGGTCCCCGCAGATAGTGGATGAACGAGGGGAATATCCCTGCCTTGAGCAAGGCCCTCTGCATCGTCGCCTTCCGACGGGCGTTGGCGGGTAGAAGAGCAGTGACGGGTGTTCTCGGATCGTTGGAGAGCTCCGCGTGCGTTGGCAGCAATGAATGCAGTTTTCGTGCGCTCTCCTGAAGCCGAAGTATTCGATCGGGCTCCGCAGTCAGAATCTTCAACGATGCCATCACACCTCCCGGCACAACCAATGGCATGGATGTGCTACCGATGAATGCGGCTGCTTCACGCTTCACTGCTTCGATGAACGAGAGTGTTCCGAGGACGGCGCCACCTCCAACCCCGAAGGCTTTGGCCAGGCTGATCGTCTGCACGATGCGTTTGTCTCGCAAACCGAAGTGAGCCACAGCTCCACGCCCTACAGGACCCACCGTCCCAGCACCGTGGGCGTCATCCACTAACAGCCACCCTCGTTTTGGCAGGAGCGCCAGATAATCCGGCAACGGGGCGATGCCACCCCGTGTGCCGTAGGTGCCATCGGTCAGGACCAGCGGGCGCGCGTTCGATGGCAGAGCGCGAAGTCGCTTTGCCAGATCTGCTGCATCGCCATTTCGAAATGTCACGATGGGCATCCGAGCTAAGACCGCAGCATCGCTGACGCATGCGTGAGCCTGATAATCGAGGAACACGTGTGTGATGAGAGGTCTCAATGCTTGTACCGCCGCCCAAGGTGCGAGATAACCGCAAGGGACCAGGACTGCCGCAGGTTGTCGAAAGAAGGCCGCGAGCGATGACTCCGCCAGGTCATAAGACGAATGTGCTCCCGTGGTTGTGCGCGATGCACCCGGCTGGGACATTCCTGTTGCCGTGGCTCTTCGCATGGCTTCGAGCACACGAGGGTCGTGCCCGAGCCCCAGATAATTGCTCCCTGCGAAATAGAGAAGGGTGTTGCTTCCGACTCTTACGTGGCTTGTGTCCACGAAAGTTAGGGGAGGGTGACCTTGGGCATTCGAAGAACGAGTCATCCGGGAGCGGTTGGTGTTGATGATCAGTTCAGGAACCATGGTTGGGATGGTTGGGCGGTTGGACGCATGGCGAAAGATTAAGGGATGGCGTAGACGAAGCGACCGCAAATTGATGCGTGGATCTGATGGCGTCGCAATGGGAAAGTGTGAGCGACGCCCGAGCAGGGGCCTCATGCGTTTTTTTGATGGCGATTTCCACTCGAGCTGAGGATTGTTCAGCGCATGAACCGCTTTTTCTTCCTCCTGATGACCGCATCGGTCGGCTTCATAACCCTGTCCACCACCAGCCGAGCGGCAGTCGTTGCCCCAAAGCCCATTCGTGCTCTCTTGATCAGCGGTGGCTGCTGTCATGACTACCCCGGCCAGGATTTGATTCTGTCGGAGGGAATCAGCAAGCGGGCGAAGGTGGACTGGACGATCGTCCGCGATCCCAGCACAGGCACAAAGGGCAGGCCTTCGATTTACTCCAAGCCTGATTGGTCGTCCGGTTTTGATGTGGTGGTTCACAATGAATGTTTCGCGGATGAGAAGGAGCTTGCCTGGCTTGATCGGATTCTGGAGGGCCATCGGAAGGGGGTTCCGGCCGTGGTGATCCATTGCTCCATGCACTGCTACCGGGCTCCGACCAACGAGTGGTTCAAGTTTGTGGGCGTTACCTCCCATCGGCACGGACCGCACTTTGCCTACGCCTTGAAGAATGTGCGGCCCGAGCATCCGGTCATGAAGGGGTTTCCCGCCGAGTGGCAGACACCAAAGGAAGAACTCTACAACATTGCCAAACTGTGGCCGGACACCATCCCGCTTGGCACCGGCTATAGTCCGGAAACCAAAAAGGACGAAACCTGCATTTGGGTCAGCAACTATGAAGGCGTTCGGGTGTTTGGAACAACTGTGGGACATTACAACCATACGATGAAGGAGCCGGTGTTCATGGATCTGTTGGCCCGCGGGCTGCTTTGGGCCTGTGCAAAACTCGATGATGAAGGCCAACCCAAACCGGGCTACGCGCCCGCCGTGGCTCCTGCGCCCTGAACCGCTGCCTCCGCCCGAATCACAGGATTAACAACCCCCGATCGGCTCAATCTTGTCCACCTACGCATCCATACTCTCAGGACCATCCCTTCTGGCCCTCGGGCTCTCCTTGCTGCTGTCGGTGGAGGCCGTGGGCAGGTCCAACACGCTGACCTGGGACAAAGCCTCGGAACGGATCAGCGCGGAGATCAAGACATCCTCGTTGGACGAGCTTCTGGGGCTGGTGAGCGAGGCGACGGGTTGGGAGATATACTACCAGCCGGACACCCAGAGGTCGGTGGATCTGAAGCTTCGGGATCGACCGACATCCGAAGCGCTCAAATTGCTGCTGGGCGATCTTAGTTTCGCTCTCATTACGAGCGAAGGGAAACAACGCCTGATGGTTTTTCGAACAGCGATTGGCGAGGCGACGGAGCTGGTATCTGCCAAGAAGGATCCACGAGATGACACCACCAAGCCCATTGCGACGGAGCTTGTGGTGACGGTGAAGCCTGGGGTGGATATCGACGCGCTGGCCCGTAAGTACGGGGGCAAGGTGATAGGAAGGCTGGAAGAGTTCCGGACTTACCGGCTTGAGTTCGAAACCGCCGAAGCTGCCGAGAAAGCCCTCAAAGAACTCCAGGGCGATACTTCGGTGGAGAAGGTGCAACGCAATTATTTCGTCGAACGACCGCCGGAACTCCAGGGCGTGGACCTAAGTTCGCTCCCTGAGATGCGGCTTCAAGCCACCAGCCCCGACAAAACGGACTGCAGTCAGCTGATCATCGGCCTGATCGATACCGCCGTGCATAAAACCGGGGGAGGTGCCGACAGGCTCCTGCTGCCGCAGATAGACGTGGCTGGGGAGTCTTCTGCCCCTGCCTCTGCCAGCCCTTCGCACGGCAGGGCCATGGCGGAAGCGATCGCACGAGCCGCAGATTTTTCGTCGAAGGGCCAGGCCAAGATCGGGATCCTGCCCGTGAACGTCTATGGTGCGAGCGAGCAGGCATCCACGTTCAACGTCGCGCTTGGGGTCCAGAAAGCGATCGCCTCCGGGGCCAAGATCATCAACCTGAGCCTGGGCAGCGGGGCACCCAGCCCGTTGCTCGCCGATGTGATCCGGCAGGGCAAAGCCCAGGGGATCCTGTTTGTGGGTGCAGCCGGCAACACGCCCACGACCCGCTCCACATATCCCGCTGCCGACCCTGAAGTTCTGGCGGTTACGGCGAGCGATCGGAGCGGACAGCTGGCCTCGTATGCAAACCGGGGCGAATTCGTCGATGTGATTGCTCCCGGGAGCACGGTGTTCCAGTTCAACGGCCAGAGCTACCTTTCCTCCGGCACTTCCGTGGCGACCGCTCATGTGTCAGGCCTGGCTGCCGCGATGGCAGACCCCTGCAAGGGAGGGCTGGGTTCTGTGGAGCAAAAGATTCGTCAGGACATGAGCCTCAAGAAATAACCCGGTTTTTCTGCTAGACTGGCCGTGTTCTTCCGATTACTCCAGTCATTCGCTCAGGCGTATTTGATGGAAGAACATATTGAAATCGAAGGACGGATCACGTCCGTTCTGGCTGGCACGATGTTTCGCGTCGAGCTCGACAACAAACATTCTGTGTTGGCGCATATCTCCGGCAAGATGCGGAAACGCTTCATTCGCCTGACCGTTGGAGACCGCGTCCGGATGGAGATGTCACCCTACGATCTCGACAAGGCTCGCATCACCTACCGTATCGGCTGATTGGCCCGTGATTCATTTCACGCCGTTGTTCCGGTTGCGTCCTCCCGCATGAACCGCTCCCACCCGACAGTTCCCCCGCAAAGCTCTCGACCTTGGGTGAGTGATTTCATGTCGAGGTGCTGGGTTCTGACGCTTTCCATATCGACGGCTGCGGCATGGCTCCCTCTGACGGGCTGCAGTTCGCCGGGCGGGCTTTCAACCCCATCGGGCGGCGGAGGACTCGAGGAGCTTCACTTGTTCACCGCCCCGGCGGCTTTGGAGCTCGATTCCATTCCGGGGCCTGACGGTTTTGAGGCCCGCGTTTACGCGAGCTCAAGCGCGAAAGCCAAAGGGAGCGCCATCACGCGCGAGAACCTGGAGTTTCTTCTGTTTGATGGGGCGATGCCTTCCGACGGACCTGCGACCACGCCTCCCCTCAAACAGTGGAGGTTCACGCCCTCCGAGCTTCGTCGCTTTGCGAACACGTCCAGCCTGGGTGTCGGTTACCGGTTTGCGTTGAAGTGGGATTCAGCCGCCCCCAAGCAACCCCGGTTCAGCGTCGTGGCCCGTCTGCGTGGGCTGGATGGCCGGGTCATCTACTCGGCTCCGAGCAGCATCGCTGTGGGAGCCAAGTAAGCCAGCACTCCCAGCTTGCTTGGCCAACGCTTGTCGATAGCTTCGGCGTCGTCCGCCGTGGGATGAACCCCGGCGATGGTGTGATCCCCAGTCATCATGAAGGTCCGAGTCCGATTCGCCCCAAGCCCCACAGGGTTCCTCCACATCGGAGGCGCCCGAACTGCCTTGTTCAACTGGCTCTACGCACGCCATACCGGAGGGGTTTTCATCCTCCGCATCGAGGACACCGACGTTGCTCGCAACACACAGGAGGCTGTGGATGTGATTCTGGACGGGCTGCGCTGGCTCGGCCTGGACTGGGATGAAGGTCCCATCACGTCGAACGCCACCGGACCTTGCAAAGGCGATCGAGGTCCCTATTTCCAATCTCAACGCAAGGATCTCTACCAGCGTCGTGTCGAAGCGCTCCTGTCGAGGGGACTCGCCTATGAAGCGGACGGCGCGGTGAAATTCAAGATGACGCGCGAGCCCGTGACCATCGAGGACGTCGTTGTGGGGAAGGTGGTGCGTCATCTCACGGATCGCGAGGAGCAGGATCCGGATTTTGTGATTGTTCGCTCGGATGGCGAACCGGTTTTCCATCTGGTGAATGTGATCGACGATCTCGAGATGGGGGTCACACATGTCATCCGGGGTGAGGATCACCTGAGCAACACGGCCAAGCACATCGCCCTCTTTCGCGCTTTTGGGGTTGAGCCTCCTGCCTACGCCCATATCCCTCTGATCCTGAACGGCGATGGTTCCAAGATGAGCAAGCGTGACCAGGGCGCCTCGCTGATGAGCTATCGGGATGACGGCTACCTTCCAGAGGCCGTGTTGAACTACCTGTGTCTTCTGGGGTGGTCCACCAAGGACAACCAGGATGTGCTGACAATCCCGGAGGTCGTCGATCGCTTCGATCTTCCCCAGATCCTGCGTCACAATGCCAAGTTCGATCCCAAGCGGGAGAAGCTCGATTGGCTCAACTACGAGCACTTGCGTCGTGCGGATACCGATCGGTTCAATGAGCTGGTGGTGCGAACTCTGGAGAAGGCCGGGATCCACACGCAGGCCTGGGATCTCGACTTCGTCAAAGGAGCCCTGGCTACTGCCAAGGACAAGCTCAAGAAACTGAATGATGCCCCCGGTTATCTGGGCTTCTACTTCCAGGAGAACGTGGACATCGATCCGGCGGAGGAGCTGAAGCTGCGCGCTCCGGAGAACAAGCCGAGGCTGCAGCAGTTGCGCGACTCCTTTGCGAGTGTGGCGTCCTTCGATGCTGCGACATTGGAACAAAGCTTGAAGGGGGTTGCCACGACCCTGGGTATCAAGGCCGGTCCGCTGGTTCATCCCGTCCGTGTGGCAGTGACCGGCAAAGCATCCGGGCCCAGCCTCTATCACCTGATGGAGATTCTGGGACGCGAACGCGTGTTGAGGAGAATCGACACCGCATTGGCGAAGATGTGACGTCTGTTTCAGCCAGCCAGCCGGGCCGTCAGCATCCAACCTTCCGTCAGGCATTTCTATTCTGGCTGAAGCTTGGGTTCATCAGCTTCGGTGGGCCTGCCGGGCAGATCGCGATCATGCATGAGGAGGTGGTTCAACGACGCGGGTGGATCGGGGAACGCAGGTTCTTCAATGCATTGAACTATTGCATGCTGCTCCCCGGCCCTGAGGCTCAGCAACTGGCCACCTACCTGGGCTGGCTGCTGCATGGAACACGTGGCGCAATAGCGGCAGGACTTCTTTTCGTTCTGCCGTCCGCCCTGCTCCTTTGGGCCCTGGCTTGGGCCTACATGACTTGGGGATCCGCCGCCTCCTTTCAGAACGTCCTCGCAGGGCTGAAGTCCGCCGTTCTGGCGCTGGTCATCCTTGCGGTGGTTCGCATATCCAGGAAAGCCCTGCGCCACCGCATTCACTGGATCCTGGCGGTGGCTTCATTCGCCGTTTCCGTTAGCGGGTGGGTTCCGTTTCCTGTTGTGATCCTGATTGCGGGTCTTGTCGGCTTCTGGTGTCGGACCGCCTTGCGGGTCACACAGATCGACGATCCGACAGATCCATCGTCCCAATCAACCGATGCGCCCCCGAGCGGGGAGGGTTCCAGCAGGCGCGTGTGGGTGACTTTGATGTGGGGCGGCGTGATCTGGCTTGCGCCGGTTCTGGTGGCGATGGGTGTGTTGGGACGGGATCATCTGGTTGCGCAGATGGCCGTGTTTTTTTCGAAGACCTCGTTGATCACCTTTGGCGGAGCCTATGCAGTCATACCGTACGTGGCCGAGTCTGCGACGGGTAGCGGGTGGATCAGCCAGACTCAGATGATGGATGCGATGGCATTCGCCGAAACGACTCCGGGTCCCCTGGTGATGGTCCTTCAGTTCGTTGGGTTCGTGGGGGCTTGGCAGGCACCCGACCCATTTACGCCTCTGACCGCAGGCACATTGGCCGCCTTGATCACAAGTTGGGCCACGTTCGTCCCGAGCTTCGTCTGGATTCTTTGCGGCGCACCGTTTGTCGAAAGACTCAGCCGGCTCGACTGGGCATCGGCGATGCTCTCCGGGGTCACGGCTGCCGTATCGGGTGTGATCCTCCAACTTGCACTCTGGTTTGCATCGGGAGTGTTGTGGTCTGAGTCATCGGGGGTTCGGTGGCTTCCAGCGGTGCTGGCAGCGGCCTGCGGCGTGGCTTTCGCGAAGCGCGCCGCCCCCGCTCCCTGGATCATCATTGCAGCGGGAGTCACCAGCGCACTCGCAATCCCTCTGTTGCGATAATGGACACCCACTCCTGTGAGCAAAGGGCTCGAACCTCTGTGCCTGCCGATCGACACTGTCCCGTTGGTTGACACTTCTCTCATCCTCCCGGGTTTTCCCAATAAGTAATGGCATCCAAAGCACTTGTCGCTTAGGTTCAGGCGTGGTTTCGCCTTATGAAGTGCCCGTCGTTCCTCGCTCTTGTCCTTGTTCTGCTCCAGCCTGCGTTCTTGTCGGCCGCTCTAGTTCCTGCTTCCGCTGAGTTTCATTTCAAGGAACCTCAACCCACGAGGTGGCTGGCACCGCTTGGATGGGGTGGGAACCTCCCGACGAGTTCGAACTCAGACTGGCTTCTCGCCCATCGGTTCAATCCTATGGGAAACCCCATGGAGCTGGGGCGGCGCATTCTCTTCAAAGGGCCTGCCACCCGGCAGGCTGCCGCGGCTCTGCTGGCCGATCGACCTCTCAAGAATCTGCAGCCCCTGGCCCTGGACTACTGGGTGGTGGAGGCACCCGACGCGTGGATCGCATGCGAGCAGGCACAAGAGCTCGCCCGGCTTCCCAGCGTGTCTCTTTGCCATCCCGTCCAGCGTCCGTTCCTGCGACTTCAAAGCATCCAGGCGCCTGCCCCCAACGATCCCTACTTCCATCGCCAATGGCACCTTGAGAACCGCGATACAAACAGCGGCGCACGATTGGGTGCGGACATTCAGGCGCGGGCTGCGTGGACCCAAACACGGGGAGATGGCGTGGCTGTGGCGGTGGTGGACGACGGGGTCCAGATGACCCACCCGGATCTCGCGGACCGCTTCGGACAGGTCCCCAATGTCAATTTCGAGGACGGAAGCAACAACGCCGCCCCAGGTGCAGGCATCACCGTCCATGCCACAGCGGTTGCTGGTTTGATCGCGGCTTCACAATCGAATCGGCGTGGGATCTCGGGTGTCGCACCCAAGGCTTCGCTTGGGAGCTGGGTCATATTCGATCAACGGGGTATCCTCGCGCCCGACGCCGTCGAGATGAGCCAGATGTTCCAGGCACACTCGAATCAGGTCCATGTCCAGAATCACAGCTGGGGAACGGGTGGGACGGATCTGTATCCGCTGCCACCGCTGGAGGCGGATGCGATTGGGAACGCTGTGACCCACGGAAGACAAGGCCGCGGTGTTGTGCTGGTGCGAGCGGCGAGCAACTTCCGCCATATCTTTGGCGATGCCAACGCCGACGGGTACGCGACGGATCCTCGTGTGATCACGGTTGCCGCCGCCCGAAGTGACGGGCGTGTCGCCAATTACAGCA
>VHDG01000020.1 GCA_016871475.1 Verrucomicrobiota bacterium | reverse complement strand
GCGTGCCAAGACCATAGTGAACCCACGAACCGATCGTGGGGAACTGGCCCTCGAGCACATGCCGGCCGGTGTGGAACTGGAGCTGGGCGCCGTGATTGTTGTCAGTGGTCCACATGGAGCGCACGACTGCGATGTCATCAATGCAGTCACCCACATGCGGCCACCAGTCACTCACCTCAAGCCCGCTGCGCCCGCGCGGACGATGGCCCACCTGCATCGGAAAGATCTTGGGATGCACCTTGTGCAGCCCGGCCACCAGCTCACGGAGGTTCTTCTTGAGATACGGTGAGTCCAGGCTGCCCTTGTAGGGTGTCTCCTCAATGGTCTTCCCTGCATACCGGTTCAACTCAGGCTTGGGATCGAAGCTCTCCATCTGGCTCGTGCCACCCTGCATAAACAGCCAAATGACACTGCGGGCGCGCGGGGCAAAATGCGGCTTCCCACGAAGTATCTCCGCCACCGCCGCCGCAGCGGTCGCCTCGGCCTTTGCTTCGCGCGCAAGCATCGCGCTCAACACCATGCCGGCCATCCCCATCCCGCAATCCGTCAAAAACGACCGTCGATTCCCCGGAAATGTCCGCCGCGCGTGGTTAAAGGGTCGCAGGCTCATCGGATGCTCACGAAATCGTTGTGGTTGAAAAGCACGAGTATCAGGTTCTCCCGGGCACGCGCCTTCGACTCCCCTGCAGGTGCCAGTTTGGAGGCCTCACCCACAGCCGCCGGAGTCAACCGGGATGGATCAGCCAGCAGGCCGGCCTGTTCCTTCAAAAACTCCCGGCAGGCGGCAGTCTCCTGAACCGTCGGCTTTCGACTCAGGATGCCCGCGAACGCGGCATGAATAAACTCCGCGTCCTCAGCCTCCCCACGCAGCGTGTCGCTGATGGATTTTGCGAGCCGACGGGACTGCGTCTTCACCAGCACGCTGTTGGCCATCGCGAGCGCCTGCTGCGGAACCACGCTGGCATTCCTCCGATAACACTCGCTCATCCCGGGGCCGTCGAAGGTCTGCGTGAATTCCATGGCCTTCTCCTTCGCATGTCGGAAGTAAACGCTGCGACGCGACAAGGATTCCCCAGCTCCCGGGTCCAACTCCGGCCCCCCCATGGTCCAGTCCAGCCCGCCCGCCACGTGGAGCACGCTGTCCCGCACCACCTCCGCTTCCGCCCGCCTCACATTCATCTGCCACAGCTGGATGTTGTCAGGATCTGAAGCCAGGTTCCGAGACATCATCGCGCCACCCGACGACTTCATGCGATACGTGGCGGATGTCACGAGCAACCGATGCATGGCTTTCATGCTCCACCCCTGCCGCACAAACTCGCCTGCCAGCCAGTCCAGCAACTCCGGATGGCTCGGAGCCTGTCCAGCCTTCCCAAAATCAAACACCGTGGCCACCAGCGGACTGCCAAAATGCCGCATCCAGATGTGATTCATCGCGACGCGGGCCGTGAGCGGATTTTCCGGACTCGCGATCCAGCGAGCGAGCGCGAGACGCCGGCCGCTGGAGGACCTGGGATAAACCGGTCCGAGCGAAGCATACGAGGTGGAAGGCTCGAGGGCCTCGCGTCTGGCCGCAGCAAGCTTCTCCTGAGCTTCTTTCGTCTTCTTTTCCGCATCGGCCAGAGCTTTCTGCGCCTTCTCCACTTCTTTCGGATCCGCCGCCGGATCGGCCTTGGGGTCCGACTGTTTCTGACGGACACGCAGGGACTGAAACGCTGCCAGGGCTTCGGCCACCCCCAGCTCCGCCGCAGCCACACCCGCCTGCCGCTCAGCTCCGGCCGCAGCGCGAGCGGATGTCTCTGCGTCGCCGGGAACCACGGCATACTTCACACGTTCGGCCAGAACGCGGTGTCGCAATGCGACCTGCCGCGCGCGGGAAAGGGCAGCCTGGCGACTGGCGACCTCCGCCGCGTTCCGCAATGACTCCACGTCATTGGTGGCAGACAGAGCGGTGCTCCAGGCGCCATCGGCTTTCTTCTCCGCTGCGAGCGCCTCCTCCTCACTCCGCGCCAACACGACCTTCACAGCCGGCTCGCTCAATGCGGGATAGTAACTGTCCAACGGAAGGTCCACGGCAGCGATGTCCAGAGACCTCTTGCCCAGAAAGCTGGGAAGTTGCGGGAGCACCGGCTGATTCGTCTCCGGCCGGGCTTCGTCACCACGGGTAAACACGTAGGTCGGATCGGCCAATCGTCCATCGAAAGCCTGCACCAGGCTGTTCGTAGAAGCATCTCCCGCATGGCTCAGCAAATTGGTCCGGATGTCATACGGTTCGAAAAAAGCCCGCATCCGATAGAAGTCCACCTGCGACATTGGATCGGACTTGGAGTCATGACACTTGGCACAGTTGAAGGTGACGCCCAGGAACGCCTTCCCGGTGTGTTCCACGGTGGATTCCAGCCAGACGTTCCGGTTGTAACGAAACCAGTTCCGCACAAGGAAGCCTGTGGCTCGAAGCGCGCTCGCATCCAGTGGTGCCAGTTCGTCAGCCGCGAGCATTTCCAGAAGCATCCGGTCATAGGGTTTATCCGCGTTCAACGATTCGATGATCCAATCACGCCACCGCCAGATATGCGGATGGCTCTCCCGCACCTCGGCGCCGTGCCCCGCCCAGTCGCTGTAACGCCAGACGTCCATCCAATGTCGCCCCCATCGTTCGCCATGGCGAGGACTGGCGAGCAGCCGCTCGACGATCCGGACGTAATGGTCGTCGGTCGGATTGGACGTGAACTCATCAAGCTCAGCCGGCGTGGGCGGAACACCGATCAAGTCCAGGTAGAGTCGTCGAATGAGAACCTGCGGCGGGGCGGGATCCGAGGGGACCAAACCGCGTTCCTGATGTCGCAAGCCCACGAACGCATCGATTGGGTTGATGCCCCATCCGGAGAGGGGCTTGGGCACGGGTGGGACGACGACGGGACGGAACGCCCAGTGCGAACCTGTGTCACCGGGGAGGTCTGACGGAACGGACCCCGCGGTGGCGCTGGCAAGCGTGAGAAAGAGGGAAAGCAGGCACGCTGTGGGGAACAACCATAACTTCCGGCTCCAGCGAGCCGGTGAGCTGAGGTCAATGTCCGGAGATGCGCGCATGCAAGGCTTTCACTTGATCGAACCCCCGGGAACCCGTGTGACGGATACCGGATCTTCGGGGAAAGGCTCGTAAACAATTCACGATGCGAGGGCATATGACAATTCCGAATCCTGGAAAGTGTCGAGTGCTCTGCTGGGACGAAGGGGTCATCCGCTTCCCAAATGGATCGCCTGACCAGCCTTGTTCAGTGCTTTCGACAGAGTATGGATGAGGATTCAAGACCCTCAACTGCTGGCGGCGAGTCCGCTCTTGCAGTCTTCCGAACTCCGCCAACTGATGGTGGAAGTGTTCCCAGCATTCCAAAGGAGCGGTTTCGATCGCAGCCTCTCCGATCATCGCAGTCACTTGAGTGAAGCGTACCTCCGGGTCTTTATTTCTGACATGGAGCGCATCCTGGAATCGCTGGGAACTTAGCTGTCAAAGCTTGATCATCGGGGGCGTGGAGGAGAGAGCAAGCGCTAATCCTTAGCTAAAATCCACTTCTATCGGCTGTAGTTTTTGACTAGCGTCATGACATGGAACGAACGGTTCACAAGGCCCGAAGCTTCCGCAGCGCTGCGGAGTGGGACATCGAGCAACAGATCCGCATGACCTGTCGGGAGCGATGGGAAGTCGCCCGGCAGCTGAAGAAACGCGTCTACGGAGAAAACAACAGGGATGTTCGCGCATGCCACCCGACCAGATAGATCCCGCTTACTTCTCTCCAGACATCCTGGAGTTCATCGAACTCCTCCACGCACATCAGGTGCGTTACGTTATTGTCGGCGGGGAAGCTGTGATTTACTACGGGCATGCAAGGTTGACGGGGGATGTCGATTTTTTCTACGACGCAGGAAATCAGAATGCCGCCTCGCTGTTTCATGCGCTTTCAGTTTTTTGGAGAAACAACATCCCCGGGATTGAGCGGCCGGAGGAGCTTCAGGAAATTGGCACGATTATCCAGTTTGGTCGGCCTCCGAACCGAATCGATCTGCTGAACCAAATTGACGGGGTGTCGTTCGAGGAGGCTTGGAAAAGCCGTATCGCGGTGATGCTGCGCACCAAGGCAGGAGAGCAGCCGGTGTTCTATCTGGGCTTGGCGGCTTTGATTCGAAACAAGGAGGCTTCCGGTCGCCCCAAGGATCTGGAAGACCTGGAGTTCTTGCGCAAAATTGCACATTAAGCCGGAACGATTCAGTCGGACAGCGGACAGTTTCGCAGGAGACTCTTGCGAAGGGTGAGGCGTGAGGAGCGCGCGTATTGAACTCAGATACGTAAGCGACGAATAACGAAGCAATTCGCAGGAGGATCGAGCAAACGGCCGCTGGCCTACTGAATTGTTCCGGCTAAGACAGGGCTTCGATCAGGTGGCGTAACTCCTCGTCGACCAGGCCGGGATCGCGCAGGGTCTGGGAGATCTCCGCGCGCACCGCGTCACGAAAGCGTTTGCGCAGACGATGAATCGCCACCTTCACCGCGCCCTCGGTCAAAACAAGCTCCCGTGCCGCGTCCGACTGCGACATCGCACTGGATTCGCCCATCAGCCACGGCTTGAGAATCTCGAACTGTTCCGCCTTGCCGCCGTCCGTGAACTCCTTCTGCAATACTTCCAGCGCCCGCGCCATCACCGCCATCGCCCATTCGCGATCGAAACACGCGTCAGGCGCAGGGGCAGACGCATCGGCGACTTGAATCGGTTCCTGTTCGCCCTCGGACGCAGCATCCAACGATTCCGGTGTCACGCCCCCGCCGCGCTTGAGGCGCTGCTCGTGTTTGCGGTGGTCGGCTAGGAAATGCCTCAACGCCCCGAGCAGGTAGGAGCGAAACTTCCCGCGTTCCGGGTCCACCTGCTCGAACGCGCCGCGGGCCAGAATGCGCGCGAAGAACTCCTGCGTGAGCTCGCGTGCGACATCTTCGTCGCGTCCCTCGCGACGCAGGAAACGCAGCACCGGCTGGTAATACGCCTCGCACAATTCGCCGAGCGCCGCCCGCGCCTCCGGCGTTTCGCCCCGCGCCCGCAGGATGAGCGTCCAGCGCGTCGGGGCGAAAGGCGATGATCCAGTTTCAGGCGCATTTCTGGAAGCTTCGGACTCAGATGAGGAATCCTTGATCATCTTTTCGGTGCAGCCTTGGTCGTGGAGGCGTTCTCATCCCGTTGAGGGTTCAACGCTGTAACCAGCCTGCCTGCCTCTTCGGCTGACAACGTCCCACTGATGGTCAACCGTCCGCCGGTAATCGCGCTGCGGATGACCGGGGCGCTCAGCACGCTCCCATTCGAAACGATAGCCAGTCGGCGGCCAATGTTCGCGGCAGTGATGGCGCCCAGCTGTCGAGCGCCCTCCGGAGAGAGCTCCACCGTGATGGAAACCGTGCCCGTTGGCTCTGTGTCGAAACCAGCACGGGCGACAGCGGAGCCATCGAGGATAATCGTTCTGAGCACCCGATGCTTGATCTCAGAGCCGTCGCGCTGGCGTTCCGTCAGCTCGTCGACAGATGACGTGGGATCCGCATCGCCTGCAATCAGGCGAAATTCCAGAGAGGCGGAAGCCGACGTGGGTCTGTCCGAGACACGAAGCGTGCGCTTCGCCCCAATCCCCAGGCTCAGGTCGCCAGCCTTCCCGATCGGCAAACGCAGGAGCGGGCGTTGCTCGCCTTCCGGAATCACGAAGGACCTCGTGACAAGCGCTTCGGCCACGGAGTCGCGGAACGACTCCAGGGTCGCGGCGTCGATGCCGGGCGGCACGAGCCATTGGATGCCGGAGTACTCTACGGGCAAGCCGTCGACGGACGTCGTGCGCCAACCGGTCTTGCGGGTCACCGGGTTGAAGCCATTGCCGTCTACGCGGAACACCTCTTCGCAATCGCCGTGCACATCGGTACGGTAACCCATCGCGAGCCATTGCTGGCCGTTTTCGCTGCGCAGCTCGACGTTGGTGAACGTGAAGCGAATCCAGTTCGTCGTGTTCGTGCCCACGGGTGACTTCAGCCTTTGATAGGCGAGGACTTCGCCGGGCTGGGCGCGTGGTGCGGGCCTGGCCTTGGCGGGCTGCACGAGCGACGGAACCCAGTTCGTCGAGCCGAAGCCGAGCAGGGTGTTTTCCGGACCGACTCCAACCTTGCCCCGCGGCACGGAACGAACGTCGAGGCTAAGCTCCGCGAGTGGCGTGATGCCGTTGGTCTCTGCGCCCGGATAAGCGCGCGTGAGATAAAGTCCGAAGCTCGCGTCCGCCTCCATTTCGTGGAAGTGGTTTGTCGGCAGCATAGAGATCAATTCACCGAGCGGAACCGCCATACCACCCGCGCTGCCACCGCCTTCGCTTTCGAGGCGGATGCGCCACGTGCGCGGATTGGTGGACGAAGCCGCGGAGTCGGGCACGAGCATCAGCGAGAAGCGACCGCGCTCGTCATCTGGCGCGACAGCGTAGCCGGCGAAGTTCGGCACCGGTTCGAGAGCATCTTCGCCGACGCGTCGCATCACCTGGAAGGTCACGACGTGGCCTTTCGCGAAGCGGAAGCTCGCACGGAGCGATGCAGGGCTGTCCGACGTTTGTTCCACCGGCGTCCCGCCCACGAACATCTGCGGCGCTGGCTTCACTCCGTCCCGTTTACCCGGCTGAGTGACGAGCACCACGCCCATGACGACGACGAGCACGACGATGAACACCCACTTCAGCAAGCCACGTTGCTGTGGGACTTGTTGCTGATTCGCCCAACGCGCAGTGGCGTGAATCGCCCAGAAGCTGAAGGCAATCACCGCGGCAGGCAGCAGCAGAACCAGAAAGCGGCCAAAGGTCCGCGCAGCACTCGGCTCCCCGCCTGGGACGGCCCAGAACATGGGGACGCCAATTGTTACAGCTCCGAGAATCGTCAGCGGCCAGAACAAGGTTGCGAACATCGCCAGCGGGAGACCTTTGACACGGCTGCGGCTCTCGCGGATTTCGTTCAACCCCAGCCATCCGAGCAACGTGCCGCCAAGTCCCGGCAACGCCACGCTGCCGAGCGCGAGCCAGAGTTCGCCGCGTCCAACACCGTCGACGCCGGTGAGCAACGCAACAATGGCCGCGAACGGAACCGGCAGGCTGAGGCCCACGGCAATCGCGCCGTAGATGGACCAGTGCGAAACACCAACCTTCGCATCCCGGGAGGTCGCGGCGGTTTGGTTCGCCCGACGGCGCAACCACGCGATCATCCCGCCACAACCGACAGCACCAAGCGCGAATAACATTGAGCCGGCTCCGAAATTCAAGCTGGTTCCTACAGCCCCGTTGAGTTGGGGCTGATTGATGACGAGCCAGGGATCAAGCCAACCGACTCGGACTGAAGCGCGGTGCTGCCCTTGAGATGGAATGTATCTCTGCTCAAAGCTAAGGAAGGCGAAGAGACAGAACAGCAGCAGCCCGGAGAAGGCGACTTGGAGGACTTTTTCTAAAATCATCGTCGCGGGCGCAGCGGAAGGAGGTGCCGCCTCCTCCACGAATTCCGACGTATCTCGCACCCCGGCACCGAGATGCTCCACCTGCGTCTTCATCTCGCCCGCGCTCTGGAAACGGCGCTCGCGATCCTTCTCCAGCGTGCGGAACACCACGTCATCCACGCTCGTGTTCACAGGCGTCTTGCTCGAGGGCGCAGCGAACCGGCCGATGGGCAGCTCGCCCGTCAGCATTTCGTAGAAGACGACGCCCAGCGAATAGATGTCCGCGCGATGATCAACCGTCGCCGGCTTCTCCAACTGCTCGGGCGCCATGTAGTGCGGCGTGCCGAGAGCGGCGCCGGTGTTCGTGAGAGTGATGTTCGGCTGATCTTCACCGACAAGCTTGGCGATGCCGAAGTCAGCAATCTTCACCCGCCCTTTCGCGTCGAGCAGGATGTTCTCAGGCTTGATGTCGCGATGCAAAATGCCCTGTTCGTGCGCGTATTGGAGAGCCTCGCAAACCTTCGGGACCAGCGCGAGAGCCTCGGCGGGCGAGAAGCGACCGGTCTTCATCGCCTGGCGAAGATTCACGCCATCCATGTATTCCATCGACAGGTAGTAGAAGCCGCCGGTCCGGCCGAAGTCGTAAACGCTGACGATGTTCGGATGGTTCAGCTTCGCGAGGACGCGGCCTTCGCGGTTGAACCGCTCCGCGAACTGCGGGTCCTTCGCCAGCTTGTCGGGAAGAAGCTTGAGGGCGACATAGCGGTCGAGGTGCGGCTGCCGCGCCTTGAAGACGAATCCCATGCCGCCGCGACCGATGAGCTCGAGGATCTCGAGCTGCGGAAATGCTGCGGCGATGCGTTCGATCGACGGAATCTCGCTCGTAGCCGTGGCAGGAACCCCCTGTTCCGTGGCCGTCGCGGCGCCGAGAAGAACGCACTTGGGACAAAGGCCTTGCGGGGCTTCCGCGGGAATCGGAAGGCCGCATCTGGGACAGGCCTGTAATTTCACGGTGTTGCTCATAACACCCGCTTCCTGAGACGTGCGTGGGGGGAGGTTACAAGGAAAGTTTGCCCAAGCCACGAGGAAACCCTCCACATCGTCTAACGACCTGTCCCATTATTCATTGCCGGCAAGAAGTTCAGGCTGGCTGGGAGTCCAGACGGTATAGACCCAGGGCCGTCCGAAGCCATCCACGGTCGTGGTTCCTACGGTGAGCAGAGTGTCGGGAACATCGAGCTGGCCGAAAGCAGACCAGACCATTCCACAGGCGAGAACGAAAGTGACGAAAGTTTTCATACAGGGTCTTGGCCACCGAGGGCCACACCCTGTTCTTAAGGAAACCACCCCGCCGATTACATGAATGGGAAAAAAAGATGGGCGAACCCCCTTGGGAGCGCACGTCCCGCTCCCAGCCAAGACGAGCGGCCACAGCCCAGAGCTCACGCTGTCTCATCAACGGAGGCCGAACGGGCAGAGCCCGCGCATCCTGAGGATGGACAACAAACCGGGAGCTCACACCTCTCTCACTCGCAACAAAGTCGGACGCGCGGTTCGTTGCCCACCCCTCAGGGTGTGTCTTCGCAGCTCAGTCGCAGCTCAATGGAAGGCTTTCAGACTCCCAGCCCGATGTGAGACCACGGAACACACTGAAAACACGGAATGGGAAAAGCCCGAGAAAGGAGAACACATTCACCGAACAGAGACGGCGGAGAAACTCTCCCTGCTCCGTGTCTTCCGAGTGGTCCCCCAAGTCATTCCCCGCTCCGCACTCTGCGCTCTCCATGTCTTCCGTCGTCCCGCCGGCCTCTTTGCTAATCGCGCATCACCGGACCGTCCCAGAGTGTGGCCAGTGTGATCCGTTCGTCGGCAATCTGGCTGAACCTCAGAGTCAATGTCGGAGTCATCAGGTGATCCCAATTCCCTTTCTGGGTCGTCCCACCGTGGATCCAGGCATTCTCGAAGAAGCGGACCAATGACTTCCTTAAGACCCTCCGATATTCCCGTCGCACAGAGCTGAGGAAGGTCATTGTGGGAGAGGCGCCCGCTGAGAGATAGGTCGCGACAGGGTCCAGTTCGAGGGAACGTTCGATGTCGGCCGGATTGCAGATACCCAGGCCGTAGCAGTAAGTCAGCAAGGTGAGCATCGCTCGCACATTTGGATGCGTCTCGCGGCCGCCCTTCGAAGCACTCAGCCCGGGAAGATTCAGCTCAAGCTCCTCCACCGACTCCAGGGCGAGCCGGGCAGCCCCCAAGGGATGATTAGGTTCGACAGCTTCGCGCAAACATTGTGCAAGCCGTGTTTCGATATCTTGCTCCAGATTCATGATCCCCTCCGCTGTGTGGGTGAAGGCACTCGTTCTACTTCCGAATCCCCGTGATTCGGTCAATTCAATCGTTTTCATCTGCCCAAAGCATCGACCCGGCACGTTACGGTTTGATGACATCCACGTCACTTTGCTGTGGTTTTTCGGGAAGGAATCGGAGTGAAGGAGGCAATTGGCTGCCTAAAGCGACCGCACAGTTCGTTGTCCACCCTTCAGGGTGCCCGGGCTACGCCGGCTTCGGCCCTCGTGGTCGGACAGTGTGATCCGTGGTCCCTCGCCAAGCTCCACAGCGTCACTCCTGAGCAACACCTGTCCACTGTCCACTCCGCCAACTGGCTTTCCCTGCACGTTGAAGAAAACGTTCGCTGCCGATGCTCACGTCTGCCCAGCAAGGCACACCCTCAAGGGTGGACAACGAGCCGCGCGTCCGAATTCAGCGGAGTGATGAGTGACGAGTGGCTCTCTAGGTCGGACAGTGCCAGAAAGGAGAACAGATTCATCGCACAGACACCGCAGAACAGATATCGCCCTGCCTTCGTTGATT
Organism: Verrucomicrobiota bacterium; assembly: GCA_016871475.1. Classification (GTDB taxonomy): domain Bacteria; phylum Verrucomicrobiota; class Verrucomicrobiia; order Limisphaerales; family UBA11320; genus UBA11320. Next base: position 3,429 of record VHDG01000020.1, on the reverse strand, counting down.
CTTGAGTATTCCTCCTTCTCTCCGTGCCCCCCTGGGAGCGCGTCTCGACGGCATAGGACGATGGGAAAGCCGGACCACTCGTCACTCGTCACTCATCACTCTCCTTGATACAAACTCAGAAACTTCCGCCGAAAGTGAGACTCCTGATCTGGAATCCTTGTTCTGAGATCCTGCTTGGGAAGAGCCCCATGTTGGAACCGGCGTTTTGGGAAAATCGGGATGTCATGACCGGTCAAAGCTTTGATTCCCCGCTTCACGACTTCACCCTTCAGTGAATAAAGCGTCGGGACGTCATACTGGGTGAGATCAATGAATGGGATGCCCTCGGCCACCTCGATGACCGATGGGCGGGTGAAAGGGCTGAAGCCATCGAACCCGTGTTTGCGTGTCGGCGCGTAGGTGCGGACATATCCACGACTCAGGCCTCCGCTGTAGGTGAGGGAATGCTTGATCTTCCCCACGCCCCACCCTTCCTGGTACAGCATCTGATTGTGCACCACGCTCCGGATCGTCAGCTCTGGATTCTCCTCGATCGGATAGTCCTTCAAATTCTCGTCCCCACCGTCTCCATCAATCAGAAGACGCCAGTCCGGATACCGCTCACGAATCCCGCGGCACAGAGCCAGCCCCATCGATGCACATTCCACATCGAGCGTCTTGTAATCCTCGATGGTCCGTAGCGTTTCATCGACATTCAGCGCTTCTGGACTGCCTTCAATCGATTCCAGGAACATCCCGAGACCCAGGCCCTCGAGGAAACCGCGGGCCTGCTTCAAATCCTCTCCCTGCCCCAGGTCGAGAGTGAACGCCTTGAGTCGCGAAGGACTCATGCCCATCGACTTCATCACGTGCAGCGTTGTGAGAAAGACCGCTCCGCTGTCGATGCCGCCGGAGAAGCAAACTCCGACCGGTTCAGATTCGGGCTGATGTCGAAGCCAGTCCGCGATTTCATCGGCGAGAGCGCCGATGTAGTTGCGTCCGATGGCATCCAGATCCTTGGGTTGCTGATTAAACCGTGGATTGAAGAAGCGGGTATAAACCGGATCGGGATCGGGGCAGCCGATGAGTTGGATCTCGACGATGTGGTGGGCTGGAACCATGCGCGTGTAACTGGGATGAAACTGGTCGGCCAAACCCTCGGCCTTGAGCCAGGCGTGGATGGCATCGATGCGATCCGCCACGACCAACGCGGGGCCTTCGTGGCGTTTGGCGAGGAAGTAGCGCATGGGTCTGTCGAGCGAGCGAGCCATGCGGACGGTCTTGCCCTGCTTGGCGACGAGAGCGAAGGAGCCTCGAATCTCGCGGACGGCATCGGCGTTGCCTGAGAGCACACGGTTCCGGGCCTCCTCCGTCGAGACATTCGTGATCCGGTTAATATCTGCATCAAGGAGATCTGCGAGGCGTTCGACGTATTCGTTCATGCCCGGAAAACTAGTCAGATCTGATAACGAGGCGAGTCAAAAAGCCGGGGTGCCAGGGGGCATCTCACATTTTTCCCAGTCCGCCCTGATGATCGCGAGCCGGCGAAAAGACGCTTGAATTTTCTGCGAGCTGGAGCCTTCTATTCAGAAGTTCCAATTGAGGGAGGATTAGGCGAGGTGCCGAACAGAGATGATCTACTACGCCCATACTGCGGATGCCCCTGATGGCCATCCCGACCCGGATCAAACCCGGCAGCAGAAGCTTTCCGACCACCTGCAGAGAGTGGCGGCCGAGGGCCGCGGCTCAATCATCGAATTGGCCCAGCGGATAAACCTGCTCCCCGAATAACCCATCTTCCATCTTCCATCTTCCATTTTCCATCTTCCATCACTTCAAGACTGCCGCAGGGCGAGTTCAAACTGGACCTCCATCTCGCCCGCGACATCGAGCCACTACCGCTCCTGGTGTGTCAGCTGGACGCTGCGGGTCACCCCGGTCGCCTCGGGAGCAATCCGAGGCGCGGATTGAAACATCACGGAACCCACGGGTCCGACGGCGGATCAGCCGTGCCGAAACGGCGTGCAATGGTGTGCTTCGAACGTTTTACTCCCGGGCATGGCGAATCGATTGTTCCTACTGGACGGGATGGCTCTGGCCTATCGGGCTCATTTCGCCTTTCTCCAACGCCCCATCCGCACTTCCAAGGGCATCAACAGCTCCGCCCTCTACGGCTTCACCACCACCTTGCTGGAGCTCATCGAGGAACAGTCTCCCACACATATCGCAGTCGCCTTCGATACTCCCGCCCCCACGGCCCGTCATCGCGAGTTCCCCGAATACAAGGCACAACGAGAGGCCATGCCGGAGGAACTCGCGTTCGCCATCCCCAACCTGTTTCGGTTGTGCGAAGCCCTCAGGATCCCTGCTCTCAAGCTCGATGGCTACGAGGCGGATGATCTCATCGGAACCCTCGTGCACCGGGCGGAAAAGGAAGGCTTCTCCTGCTGGATGGTCACCCCCGACAAGGACTTCGGCCAGCTGGTCACGGACCACTGCAAAATCTTCAAACCTTCCAAGGGCACCGTCAGCCACGAGATCCTCGGCGTCCAGGAAGTGTGCGAGAAATGGGGTGTCCAACGGCCGACTCAAGTCATCGATATCCTGGCGCTCTGGGGCGATGCCTCCGACAACATCCCCGGCGTTCCCGGCATCGGCGAAAAAACCGCCTCAAAGCTCATCTCCCAGTTCGGCAGCCTGGAGGAGCTGCTCGCCCGAACCGCGGAGCTCAAGGACAAACTCCGGCAGAGCCTGGAGGCGAATTCGGAGCAGGCACGACTTTGCAAAAGCCTCGCCACAATCCAACTCGATGTCCCCATCGACATCTCCCTCGATGCCCTCAAGGTTCAATCCCCAAACCTCGATGCCTGGCGCGCGTTCTGCGATGAGTTCGAATTCTCCAGTCTGGGCCGAAGACTCCTGGGGCAGGACTACAAGGTGCGTGGGGCTGCGCCCGTCCCGCCAACTCCCGGGCCCGTGAGATCGGTGGCCGCCAGGCAAACTGGCAGCGAGGCTGCCGGACAGCTGGATCTTTTCAGCACAGGTTCCGCACCCGAAAGCGCAGCGGCGGTCGACACCCAGGCCGCAGCGACGCAGGAGGTCGTCGAGAGCGGCACAGCCGCAAGCTCGGGAGATACAGGGAATGCTTTGCGCACTCTGCGCGACATCCCTCACCACTACCTGATTGCAGACACAACCGAAGCCCGTGAGCAGCTCCTCGGGTGGCTCAAGGAACAGACTGAGTTTTGTTTCGATACCGAAACCACGGGCCTGAACCCTCTCGAGTCCGAGCTCGTTGGAGTGTCCTTCGCCTGGAAGACAGGCGAGGGCTGGTACCTCCCCGTGCCTTCAGGTCGTGAAGAGGCTTTGCGTGTGTTGTCGCCGTTTCGCTCCGTGTTCGAGGATCCTCAGAAGGGAAAGATCGGACACAACCTGAAGTTTGATGTTCGC
>VHDG01000019.1 GCA_016871475.1 Verrucomicrobiota bacterium | reverse complement strand
ATGGAAAACTTACATCCTCGACCGATGGCTTTCCTCCACTGTTGCTCGTGGCGGGAATCTTCCGGCATTCACCACGGACAGCTGGTTCAGTCGAACCCTCCTGCCCGGGCATCATAATTTCGTGGAGACGGTGTTAATCGAGCCCGCGTTGGATCCGATGCTCTCCGAGGCCGCACTTGAGGCTCTGCGTGCAGCCAACATCCAGTTCGTCCATACCTTCAAGGACATCGATATCGGGATGTCGAGCGACGACGTTTTTTACATCGGGTTCGACGGCCTGATCCATCACCCGTGAGTTTTGGACGCGATTCGGCATCGCCTCAATACGGGCACGGTCTGGAGCAGGCATGCCCGCAGCAGGGACTGCGTGTTGGGGCCAAGGTCCGATGCTCGGAGGCGGGACATGAGTCTGCCTGCATCCCTCCGGCTAAGACTGACGCTATTGCGTACTGAGTACTTCGAGCGCCTGCAATGTTGCGGCATTGCGCCCTTCGACGCCGAGTTTCTGAAAAATTTGGGTCAGGTGATGTTTAACGGTTTTCTCAGCAGCTCCGCAGATCACGGCGATCTCGCCATTGCTCTTGCCCTGCGCCACCCAGAGCAGCACCTCGGCTTCGCGGGGTGTGAGCCCCAGCTTCTGTTCCAGAGGAGCCGGAGAATCAAAGTTGGGGGCAAACCGCCGGGCCTCTTCAATTCGTGAATCCAGCTCTCGCTCACGCGCCGCTTCGCGCTCAAAGCGCGCGCGAATCGCTGCAAGCAGATCGGCCTTCACCACAGGCTTGGTCAGATAGTCATCCGCACCCAGGTTCATGCCCGCGCGGATGTCAGGTTTCTCCCCCTTGGCTGTAAGAAAAATGAAGGGCGTTGTCGCCGTGGCCTTGTCAGCCCTCAGCTCCTTGATCACTCCGTAGCCATCGAGTTCGGGCATCATGACGTCGCAAACAATCAGATCGGGAAGCTCCGCCTTGGCCGTGGCAACACCGACCACGTCGTTCTCGGCGGTCAGGACACCGAAGCCCTCCATCTCGAGCGCTGTGGCGAGGTTGCGGCGCATGGGAGCGTGGTCCTCGATCAGAAGAATGGTTTACATGTTCATCTCAATACCAATGAACCGCGGGAAAGCCAACTGGGACCTTGGTCTGATAGACGGTTGAGGGGCACAAGATAAATTGGAGGCATGCATCTGACGACAGGCCAGGTTGAATTGATCCGCAGAACGTTTTCATCGCTCGAGCCAAAAGCTCGCGTGGCGGCCCTGGCGTATTTTCAGAAACTCTTCTCTCTGAACCCCCGATTGCGCCCCGGGACCGACTTCAACCTGGAGGCTGAATCCGAGAAGGTGCTCGCGGTCTGGCGCGCGGCCATCGAGTTTGCCGACGAACCACGGCTTCTGAAGCCCTGGCTGTGCACCCCCGGTCAACGCTGTTTCAGCTACGACCCTGGCGGGAAATGTGATCGTGAATCCGAGGAGGCGCTGCTGTGGTCGTTGAGCACAACGTTGGGATGCGAATTCACCCCCGAGGCGCGTGCCGCCTGGGTTCGTCTTCACGCCGTCGTCGGGGAGGTTTCCCGCAGTGTTCCCCGCACCGGTCTGTAGAGCCCCCGCTTGCCACTTTTTCGACTTACACCCGCCCCCCCCTCGTAATCGTAATCGGCTGATCGTCGTCGATGGCTGGGATCCCGTCGTGCAGCCGGTAGCTCGGGTCAGGGATGCCTTCACAATCACAATCACGATTACGATTACCATTGCGAGGGGAGGGCGCGCTGGGAGAGGGGGGGATGCGCCCCTGTGGAGCTCTGGTGGATCATCCTCCAGCGTAATGGGACCAAGGTCCTATAGCGTCCGGTCATCGTTTCGTGTTCCATAGGCTCACTTGTAATCCCTGGACTCGACTCAGCTGCGGTAACTCGTAAGCAAACCATGACAACCCGAATCATCCTCACTTCCCAGCACACTCTCCCTGTTGCAACAGCACTTTACCGCTGCCAGCCGACCATGTGTGTGCGGTTCGCGGGGTTTGCCGTCGACGGCGTCGTCACGACGAATACAAGCCTCGCACCTGAGTTGGGCGACCTTGGGAAGACGACGATCGGCTCTGCATCGTTCCCTGCAAAGCCTCGGGTTCTTGACGCGTTCCCGGGCCCTGGGGGGGTAACCTGGCAAACGGCAACCAGGGCCTCCCTCACATCCGATCGCACTCACCACGACAGGTGTTGCTTATGAATCGGTTCATCCTGGCTGGATTCTTCCTGGGAGCGGGGGGCCTGGTGGGCTGGGTGTTCTCCCAGGCGCCCTGGTTGATGGCGGTGCTTGTCCTGGCTTGGGGCGTCAACAGCCTGTCGAAACGGATTTTGAGGCCATACATCACGCGTTATGCTCCCGTGATTCAGGGATCGCCGGAGGGCTCCCACGAGCCGGTGAGCTCGCGTGGTGCTCCGATGACAGTCAGGCCCGGATTTGAATCTCCGACCTCCTCCCGGGAGCTTGAAGAACACGTCCACAAGCTGGGATGATCGAGCAGATTTCTTTCTGGCCTCGAAAAGCCTGCTGGAACAACCTGCGCAAATCATATGCGCACTGGTTTCCTCACTCTTGTCCTGGTCGCTCTTGTTTCCCGGTTGCTTGCTGCTGAGGGAAGCGATGCTCCAGCCCTTCGACACTCCTACCTCGTCTTGGGTGCCAAGACTGCGATCATCGGCGAGGACGGGAAGGCGGCCTGGGAGTATCGTGGCGGTTCGCGGGATGGTTTTGTGCTGCCGAACGGCAATGTGCTGATTGCCTTTGCGGACGTTGTCGAGGAAGTCGTTCCTGCTGGCGAAAAGCTCAATCGCGTCGTGTTCACCTACAAACTGAGCAGGGAGAACGGCGAAATCAGCACGGCGCAGCGGCTTTACAACGGCAATACGCTCGTTACCGAACTGGGCAGGCGCCCGCGTCTTCTTGAAGTGAATGAGAAGGGCAGTGTGGTTGTGGAGGTGCCGCTACAGCCCGAGACCGACAACACCCACATGCAAACCCGCATGGCACGGCAGTTGAGGAACGGAAACTATCTGGTTCCCCACCTGCTGGCCTTTGCGGTGAAAGAGTACTCGCCGGACGGTCGGGTGCTGCGTGTGATCAAGACCGATCTCGTGGAACTCGGGGGACGAAAGGCGGAGAACTGGCCGTTCACGGCCATTCGTTTGGACAACGGCCATACCCTCGTCTCCCTCACTCATGGCAACAAGGTCGTGGAGTTTGATCAGTGGGGCGGGGTCGTCTGGAAGGTCGATAACTCACATGTCGGAGGAAAGTTTGCCGATCCTTGCGGCTCCCAGCGTCTCGCAAATGGCAATACCGTCGTCGGCAGCCACGCCGCACACAAGGGCATCTCAATGATCGAAGTGACCCCCGATCACAAGATCGTCTGGACCAGCGACCATCCTCTTGCCGCCAGCGTCCACCATTTTCAAATCCTGACGACCAACGGCAGGAAGGAGCCTGGCATGCCGCTGAAGTGATCGCCGCACGGGTCGGATCATCGCTTCCATCGGCTCCATTCCAATCCCGGTCGATCCACACGAAACTGAACCAGTCGTTTTTCCCTGGCTTCCGTCACGTAAGCCGTCCGTCCATCCCTCCCCCCGAAACAGATGTTTGTGGGATGAGGCCCGAGCACATCGATTTCCCGCAGGACCACCCCCTGGGGTGAGACTTTTACGACCACACCTTTGCCGTGGCGCGTGATGTAAAGGTTCCCATCGATGTCGCAACGCATGCCATCGAAGCCGAAGTCATCGAAGCGTTTGAACAGTCGCTTGTTCTTCAGCGAGCCATCCGCGGTGATGTCGAACTGCCAGACGTTGCGCTGGACGCTTTCATTGACGTAGAGGGTTCGTCCATCCGGGCTGACTTCAATCCCGTTGGAGGTGCCCATGTCAGCCGATTCACGATGCGTTCGTCCGTCGGTTGTGATGCGCCACAGCTGGCCGGTGCTATTCTTCCAGTTGGGATCGCTGGCATAGAGCGTTCCATCAGGCGCAATGGCCAGGTCATTCGGTTGATTCATGGCGGGGTTGTGGGCGAAGACGGAGACCTGCTTCGACTTCATGTCAACCTTCAGCACGTTGTGTCCTGTATAGTCGGCGATGAACATGTCGCCGGCCGGGTTGAACCGGATCCCGTTGCCCCAGCTTTCTCCAGGCAGTTCAAGGAAGAGCACGGCCTTACCCTTGGGTGAGATCCGTGCGATGTTCCGCGCGTGCCGAAAGCTGACACAATAGACATTTCCTTTGCGATCACACGCCGGCCCCTCGATGCCATCGGTGAATTCTCCCGCGGTCAGGGCGGTGGCCACGAACAGCTTTTCTGACCCGGGGGCTACCGTCGCAGCGGTTGCCAGGCTGGCATGGAGAAACAGACAGGGGAGCAGGATGTATGGTTTCATGGATGCGCCAGACGATGAACCTCACTCACGTGAGAGTCAAAATGGGAAATGGGCATGGAATAGCCATTGCGGAAGTGATGTCGTTGGATGCCGACGATGGAAGTCCTCCTGTCTCCAGGACAAACCGGGATGTTGGCGGTGCTTTGCCGGAGGAGGGCGCCGGGCGTCGGGAAGATCTGCATGAGCGAGGGGAACCCGGAGAAGGCAAAGCGGATCGGCGCTTCTGATCGGACCGGGTGTTCATGGCCTCATCCGGAGTTTAGCCGCCAGAGGGTGAAGTTGAGCGCCGCCGCGAAGCTCACCCACACCAGATACGGCGCGAGCAGCCACGCCGCCAGCGGACTGCGTCTGCCAAACAGCAGCAGCGTCGCACCAATGGCGAGCCAGAGGAGCACAATCTCCGCGAAGGCCAGCGCGGGGTTCTGCAGCCCGAAGAACAGCCATGACCAGAGCGCGTTCAGGATGAGCTGGACGAGGAAGGAGCCGAGTGGCAGCGCGTTCTTCACGAATCCCCTGTTCCGCCAAACCAACCACGCGGACACGGCCATCATCGTGTAGAGCGCGGTCCAGACGGGGCCGAAAACCCAGTTGGGAGGATTCCACGAAGGCTTGTTCAGGCTGGCATACCAGGCGCCCGGCGGGAACGACGCACCGAACCACGCCGCGCCAAAGCAAAGCAGGAGCCAGCCGATGAGGACCAAGACGGAGTTTACTCGACTCACCATAAGGGGTGGCGTTGAGCGTGATCCCTCTCCCAACGCCTCCGCGGAGCTATCGTTTTGCATATTCATTGATCAATCTGATCAGCCTGCGTCGATGATCCTCCTGCCTGCCGACGAGGCCGTTGAGCATGTCCCGCGTCACGCAGGGCACGCCTCCGCACAGTTTGAGGATCTTTTTCTGTTTCATGAAAGCCGGTTGGGATCATAGCGCGAGCCGGGACCCCTGCCAATTCTTGGATCGTCGCTGTGATAGACAGCCCTGCGCTGGCGCTCGGTGCGTCCGCATTGCGTGCGTCCCGCTTCCTCTCCTCACACCGGCAGCGCTTTTTTTTGAACAACCTTGCCCCAGACGGCTTGAATACCAGGGAAGTAATGTCGTCATGGCCTTGAAAACACAAATGCTGGTGAGTCAGGAACTTTCGGGTAGACCACTTTATGCTGAACTGGAAACCCAATGGCCATGAGAACTCGTGACGAAGCCAATTGGCACCACCTGGAAACCGAGGAGGTGGTCCGGCTGCTGGATGCGGATTTGCGGCACGGTCTGAAGCCAGCAGAAGTCGAGCTTCGGCGCGCGAAGTTCGGGCCAAACCGTGTCTCGCCCCAGCGGCGTGCGAGCGCTTTTCGACGCTTCCTGCTCCAGTTTCACCAGCCGCTTGTTTATGTGCTGCTCGCCGCGGTCGGGGTCACCACGTTCCTCGGCGAGTATGTCGATGCATCGGTCATCCTGGGCGTGGTGCTCGTCAATGCCGTGGTCGGATTCCTTCAGGAGAGCAAGGCCGCAAAAGCCATCGATGCCCTGGCGCGGATGGTCGTGACTGAAACCACCGTGCGCCGCGACGGCCAGAGACTGCGTCTGCCTTCCGTTGAGCTGGTGCCCGGCGACGTGGTCCTGTTGCAATCGGGTGACCGCGTGCCCGCCGATCTGCGGCTGTTCCGCGTCAAGAGCCTGCAAGTTGATGAGTCGGCGCTGACGGGCGAATCGCTGCCCGTGCATAAGCACGCTGATCCGCTGGCGCTCCACACCATTCTCGCCGACCGAAAGAACATCGCCTTCGCAGGCACGCTCGTGACTTACGGACAGGCCGAGGGCCTGGTGTGGGCCATCGGGGATCAGACGGAAACAGGCCGCATCGCGACGCTGATTTCCGAGGCGGTGGACATTGCGACGCCGCTGATGAGGAAGATCGCCAGGTTCAGCGGGTTGTTGCTCTGGGCGATCCTCGGCCTTGCGGTGCTGACGTTCACCGTGGGCGTCTGGCGCGGCGAGCGGGGTGTGGACATGTTCATGGCGGCCGTGGCGCTCGCGGTGGGCGCGATTCCCGAAGGGTTGCCCGCCGCGCTTACCATCACGCTCGCCATCGGAGTGGCACGGATGGCCAAACGGCGCGCCATCATCCGCAAGCTGCCAGCCGTCGAGACGCTGGGCAGCACCACGGTCATCTGCTCGGACAAAACCGGCACCCTCACCGAGAATCAGATGACGGTGCAGGAGGTTTTCGCGGGCGGACAATTCTACCATGTCACCGGGGCGGGCTACGAAGCAGAGGGCGAAGTGCGCGTCGAAGGACAGCCGGTCACACTCGAGGGGCATGCCGCTCTGCGTGAGACTCTGACGGCGGGCGTGCTTTGCAATGATTCGCAACTCCTTCGCGACAGCGGCCGGCTGGCTGTTCAGGGCGATCCTACGGAGGCGGCGCTCATCGTCGCGGCCCGCAAGGCCGGTCTGCTCCATGAGGAAATGAATCGCATGCGTCCGCGAGTGGACATGATTCCCTTCGAATCCGAGCATATGTTCCGCGCCACGTTGCACGACGAGAGCAAGGGCCGCGTCATCTACAAGGTCGGCGCGCTGGAGCGCCTTCTCGACCGTTGCACGGACGCGATCGACGCCCGGGGCCAACTTGTGTCCCTGGACAAGGAGACAGTGCATTGTGCCGTCGAGCAGATGGCGGCGAGGGGCTTGCGCGTGCTGGCCTTCGCGCGCCGCCATGTCGAGTCCAGGCATCCCAGCCTGGAACACGAACACGTCGCGGCCGGGCTTACATTTCTTGGTCTGCAAGGCATGATCGATCCGCCCCGGCCTGAAGCTGTTCAGGCGGTCGCGGAATGCCAGCGCGCCGGCATCGCGGTGAAGATGATCACTGGCGATCATCTCGCCACTGCTCGCGCCATCGCAGCACAGATCGGGTTGGGTGCGAGCCCTTCCCATGGCCGGGAGGCGCGGGGTGGCGGGTGTCCCGGGCCGTTGCCGGAAGCCGCGGCCAGGGTTGTCGCCCTCTCCGGCAGGGAACTGGAGAAGCTCTCCGACGAGCAATTCGAAGACGCAGCGGAGCGCGCCACGGTGTTTGCCCGCGTGGCTCCCGAGCAAAAGTTCCGCCTGGTCAAAGCCCTGCAAGCACGAGGCCATGTCGTGGCGATGACCGGTGACGGCGTGAACGACGCGCCGGCCATCAAGCAGGCCGACATTGGCATCGCCATGGGCGTCACCGGCACGGATGTCGCCAAGGGTGCGGCTGACATGGTCCTGACCGACGACAATTTCGCCTCCATCAAGGCCGCCGTGGAGGAAGGCCGCTGCGTCTTCGACAACCTGACGAAGTTCATTGTGTGGACCTTGCCGACCAACGCCGGCGAGGACCTCACCATCATCTTCGCCATATTCGCCGGCCTGACGCTGCCGATCCTGCCCGTGCAACTGCTCTGGATAAACATGACCACCGCGGTCCTGCTGGGCCTGATGCTCGTCTTCGAGCCAAAGGAACGCGATGTGATGCGCCATCCGCCTCGGGACCCGCGACAGCCCATCCTCACCTTTCCATTGTTCATGCGCACCGGGCTGGTCACGCTCATCATGACGGCGGGCGCCACGTTCCTTTTCCATTGGGAACAGCAGGCTGGAGGCGAGACATTGGCCGAGGCCCGCACCATCGTCATGGTGGAACTGTTCTACCTCTTCAACTGCCGTTCGTTGACGCACTCGATGTTCTCCGTGGGCGTATTCTCGAACCCGTGGATTCTTCGAGGCTGCGCGGCGATGATTGCCGCTCAGCTGCTTTTCACCTACGCGCGGTTCATGAACCGGCTGTTTCACACTGCGCCCATCAGCGCCGAGGCGAAGGCGCTGCATGGCCGCTACCTGCCGCAGATTCAGGAGCGCGTGAAAACCATCAACCCGTCGGAATTGCTCCCGCTCATCCGCGGGCAGTAGGTCCAGACGAACCCTGTCCTGGCAGGGACGGAGCGAAGGACAGTGCGCCCGCGCGATCGGCCATCCGCCATGCGACTGTTGGAGAAACACAACCTCTGAATCATTATGTCCGGGTCGCTGCGCGCCAATACGTGTTCTGCCCGGTAACCGTTGATGGGCGAATCCGTTTCAAACGTCAGCCGAACTTGAACCAAAGCCGAGCATCCGGTTGAGCCCCAGGCCCGCCCACCGTTCACTTTTGTCAGGAGTTTCCACCCATCGCCCGCTCCAGCCACGGTATCTGTACGAGCCTGCACCGGGTCATCGGACAGCCGAGCGCGGCTCCAGTTCGATGAGTTTCTGCCGAATGGCCTGGGCGATACGCGTGTGGCCGGCCGCGCGCAGATGGGATCCGTCAGCAAACATCTCCGACAAGTTCTCCGCCTGGAGCACTGAACGCATGGAGAGCATTCCCACGTGCCGGTTCGTCTGCGAAGCTGCAAACTCCTCCAGCCGACTCTCCACAAATGACAATTGTCCGGAGCTGTCCTTCACGACGGACCTCTGTGTGATCAGGAGCACTGATGTGCCCTGAGCCATCGCCTTTGCGATGGTTTCACGAGTGATCTCATGCACACGCGCATTCCAACGATCGAGGGTTTCTCCCTTTGCGGAGGCTGCCACTTCCGCATCGACGTCACTCAGTCCCGACTTTTCCCGGACCTTCTCCGGCAACCATTCCCAGAAGATGCGCTCCGTCTTGGCTTCATGGAGGCGACGGAAGACGAGGCTTTTCATCAGCCAGGTCCGCGGGTGCCATCCCTTGTTGTCCTGGCTGCGACGGTATTCCCTCTCGTCCTCGAATTCATTGGAGTCATTGAGGTGAAGCACGAGGAGGCTGGGTTTGTAGCGCAGGGCCCGCAGGGCGGTGATCTGGATCCGACGCGCGCCATACCCGGGGACGGCCAGGTTCCAGACTTCAGCCGGAGCTCCGGCGGAATTCAGCATGTCCTCCAGCTGTTTGGCATAGGAGGCAGCCAGGCTCGGGCCTCTCGGAACCGAGTCTCCCGCCACCAGGATTCTGGAAACGCCCGGAGCGGGATCTGCTGCGTACGTTTGGGGGTGGAACCGTCTGCCACCCGCGCGGAAAAGCCGCACGGATCCCCGGGTTGAATCATCGAACCCGGCGTTGGGATGATAGCCGTAGTCGAAGCGGCCCTCGAAACTTCTGCCAAAGAAAATCCGCGCGGAACCTTCTGCGATGATCAGCACGCCTGCGACCACCAGAAACGACCGGGTGATCCACGCACGAAAAGTGGGAGGGGTTTCCATGGTTCAGAATTGAAAATAGATGAACTCCTGCTCCCCCGCCGCTGCACTCGCTATGGCTGCGATCACCAGTGTGTAAGCGACGCCTCGAACAGGCCACGGCCAATGGATCAGACCGCTTTCACACCCGTGCCGACGGCAGGCCAGTTGCCAGGCGAAAAGCGGGAGAACGTGGATCGACAGCCAGGCCCATGCCCCCGCCGATGGCAGCGCTCCAGTGACATCCATGGTTGAAATCCCGTTGAACCAGCGTGCGATGGCGGTCAGGTCGCCGCTTCTGAATAGAACCCACCCGATCAATGTCCAGATCCACATCAGCGGGACTGCGAAGTGTTGCGTCCAGCCCGTCCCTCCGCTCTCCATGCGAGCCAACCCGGGGAGTCGATAGAGGCTGAGGATCGCGGCATGCCATGCTCCCCAGAGGACGAAGTTCCACGCGGCGCCGTGCCAAAGTCCGGCCAGGAGCATGGAGATCCACAGATTCAAAAGCGTCCGCGTCATTCCGTGGCGGTTTCCGCCCAGAGGGATATAGACGTAGTCTCTAAACCATGAAGAGAGGGTGATGTGCCATCGCTGCCAGAACTCGGAAGGCCCCCGGGCAAGGTAGGGGAAGCGAAAGTTTTGTGAGAGTTCGATCCCGAGCAGCCGGGCTGAGCCTATGGCCATGTCGGTATAGCCCGAGAAGTCACCGTAGATCTGGAACGCAAATGCGATGGATCCCAGAAGCGCCCAGGACCAGTTGAGGGGGGTGGCGGGATCGAAAGCGTAATTGGGGAGGATGGCGCAGGAGTCAGCCACCACCACCTTCTTGAAGCATCCAATCAGAAGCAGCCGCAGGCCGATGTGAAGGTGGTCGATCCTCCAGATTCGTGCGATCTCGAACTGGGGGAGGAATTTTCCAACGCGCTCGATTGGACCTGAAATCAGCTGTGGGAAGAACGCGAGGTAGGCGGCGAACAGAACAAAACTGCGGGCGGGGTTGGAACGGCCTTTATAGACGTCGACGGCGTAGCTGATGGACTGGAACGTGTAGAAGGAAATGGCGATGGGCAGGATGATCGTGGGCAATGTCCAGCCAGCCTGGATGCCGGAGAATGAAAGAGCGTTGCTGAGGGAGTTTGCGAAAAAGTTGAAGTATTTGAAGAACGCCAACACGCCGAGGTTTGTTCCGATACTGAGCCAGAGGAACCCGAGTCTGCGGCGATTGCTCTCCAGTCTCCAAAGGATCGGGTAGGCGAGGGTGAAGAGCAGGGGCAGGGCTGCGGTTGCCACCCAGGCGAGGGGAGGCGCGACCAGGCTGGATGCTTGGTCCGGAGGTGCCAGCATGGAACCCAGATGACAGAGGCTCACCCAGGCGAAAGGTGTCGATGAGGCGAGCAGCACGTGTCGGAGAGGGCGACGTTCACCCACCAGGGCGAGGGTGCAAAAGAAGTCCACGGTGGTGGAACAGAGCAGCAGGGCACCGAAGCGCGGATCCCAGGATGCGTAAAAGGCGTAGCTGGCCACCAGAAGCAGCCAGTGTCTTCCCCTCAACGGCAGCTGCCAGTACAGCACTGCCACCGCTGCGAGAAAGAAAGGGTACTTCCAGTCGATGAAGGACACGGGCGAAAGCTAGCGTCCGGTGCTTGTGCAGCGCAAGATCCGCGGCGGGCTTCCTGCATTTGTCGCGCAGGATCCCGGGAAGAGATCAACCCCGTTTCTTGGGAGAGAAACCCGGCGGCAGGTTGCTGGGTGGAGGGGGGGCGGCTGCTGAGGTGGCGGGTGCGTCGGCCACGAAGGTTGGATCCAAATCCGCCAGTCGATCCTTTGCCTTTTTCGCCGGGCCGGTCGCCGGATGCTCCGTGGCGATGCGCTTCAACCAGGCTAGAGCCTGCTCCTGCTTGTTGAGCTTGCCGGAGTAGAGGTTGACGAGGTGAATGGCCGCCCAGCCCCAGCGATCCCCGTTGAACCTGTGTGAAAGCACCTCCTCATACTCGAGTGCGGCAGCCAGCGGATTTTGCAGCTCGTTCTCGTAGAGCTCCGCGATGCGGATCTGGGCATAGATCTCACGGGGATTCTTCTTGAGGAAGGCACGCAGCAAACGCACGGCTTCCAGATGATCTCCCGACAGGGCCACGTGCTCGGCGTGGTCATAGTCCGGGTTGTGAACCCCCTCAAGGTTGTCGTTGTAGATCAGTTCCGTCGTCTTGCTTACAAACCATCCGGAGACATCGCGAGAAAGAAGGAGCCCCAAGCCAACGATGCCTGCGAGGAGTATTCCGCCATACAGAATCATCTTTCCCTGGGCAGCGGTGTTGTGCTTTCGGGGGGCAGGTTCCGTGATCTCTCCCGGAGTCGCGGGGTCGGAGGGGGCGGTCGCATCCGTCGATGCCCGCCAGCTCGAATAAAACCCTGTAGCTGCCCACAAGGTGATCAGCAGCAGGGCGACATAAAGCACGATCTTGAACCAAGGTTTCATTCAATGAGGCCAGATCCATCCAGGCTTCCTCAGCAAGGAGGCGCAGTCCCGTCGGACAGCCAAACCAAACCAGAAAGCAGACAATGAATCAACCCGGAGTTCCGATGATCCATGGGACACTGCTCTAGGTGAGTGAATTCGCCTCGTCTCCGGTTGCTTCGCGCATTGCGCTGAACAGCGATCCAGCGGCTCCGGCAGCGACAGGTTTCTTGGGCTGCTTGCCGTTGTCCCATTCCACCAGGTGTGGCGGAAGCTCCCGCAGAAAAGGGGACGGATGACAGGGGAGGGCCTGGCCATAGCGCTTCCGGGCCGAACAGAAGCTCATCATGAGGGTCTCTTGCGCACGGGTGATCGCCACGTAAAACAACCGCCTCTCCTCGTCGAGTGTGTTTTCTTCCTTCGATCGGGAATGAGGAAGCAAACCATCCTCCATGCCGACGACAAATACGTGAGGAAACTCCAGACCTTTGCAGCTGTGCATCGTGATTAATGTGACCTCATCATTCCGTGCCTCCTTCTCAGCCGCCCGCTCCCCATCCAGTGTGATCGCATCGAGAAAATCCTCCAGCTTCCGGCGTGACTCTGTCGTGGAGGATTCCCCGGGGTCCAACGACGACGTGAGCTCCTTCACGTTTCTGATCCTGCCATCTGCCATCTCGGGATTCTTCTCGCCGCGTCGCAATTCCTCGAAGTAGCCGATCTCGGTCAGAAAGTCCTCTGTCCAGCTCTTCAGGAGCATGGACTGGCCATCATCGAGTTGAGCCGATCTTCGCTCGATCCATTCCACGAATGCGCGGATGCTCTCAGCCGTTCGCGTGAGAAAGCTGGCTTGCACGTCGGTGTGGCGCATGGCTGCGAACACCGAGCAGTTGCGCTCCTGGCTCGCGGCCAGGAGCCGTTCCATTGTGACATCGCTGAGTCCGCGGGGAGGGGTGTTGGCAATTCGCAGCAAACTGATGTCGTCATGGGGGTTGATCAACATCTTCAGATACGCCAGGAAGTCCTTGATCTCCCGTCGATCAAAATAGCTCTGTCCGCCGATCAGATGGTAACGGATCCTAGCCTGCCGGAGCGCGGTTTCAATGGCGCGGGATTGCTGGTTCGTGCGGAACAGAATGGCCTGCTCCCCCCAGTTGATCCGTCGGCCCTGCCGGTTGAACTCGATGTCCTCGGCGATGGCCGTGGCTTCGGCCTCGTCGCTGTCATAGGCTCGAATGCCGATCAGGCTGCCTTTCCCCTTCTGCGACCAGAGGTTCTTCACCCGCCTTCGCGCATTGTTCTTAATCACCGCATTGGCGGCCTCGAGGATCATGTTGGTGGAGCGATAGTTCTGCTCCAGCTTGATGACCTTCACCTTCGGGAAATGCTTCTCAATCTCGAGAAGATTCGCCGTGTCCGCCCCACGCCAGCCGTAAATGCTCTGGTCATCGTCACCTACCACGCAGAGATTCTGATGCTCGCCCGCCAGGAACTTGATCAGACGAAACTGCGATGCGTTGGTGTCCTGATACTCATCGACCATGACGTAGCGGTACCTCTGCCGGCAGGCAGCAAGGGCGTCCGGGTGCTCATCAAACAAGCGCAACGTCAGGAGTATGAGATCATCGAAATCGACAGCATTTGCAGCCCGGAGAGCCGACTCGTATTTGGCCTGAACATGTTGTGCGAGCGCGACCACGCTCGGATCCGATATCCGCATCGGACCGCCATTGCGGAACTTGCTGAGCATCGCCAGGACGGCGTGCGGATCTGTCTTCTCACCTTTCGCCGAGATGTGGCTGAGGATTTTTTTAATGGCTGCGATCTGGTCTGATTCGTCGAAGATCACGAAGCCCTTCTTGTAGCCCAGCTTCTCGATGTGCTGGCGCAGGATGCGGACGCACAAGGAATGAAAAGTGCAGAGCGTGGGTTTGTCTGGCTGCGAGCCGTCCGCCGGCTTTGGACGTCGGGGCAAAAGCTTTCCCACACGCTCCGCCATCTCCCGCGCCGCCTTGTTGGTGAAGGTCACCGCGAGAATGTTCGACTGTGCGATCCCCTCCTGGGCCATGTAGGCGATGCGATGGGTGATGACACGGGTCTTGCCTGTCCCGGCGCC
>VHDG01000018.1 GCA_016871475.1 Verrucomicrobiota bacterium | reverse complement strand
GGAACCTCCGTCCGATGCAACCTTTGTCTGGATCAGCGATCGCGTGAAAGCGCATCCCACATTTTCCCAGTGCGATCTCCCCCTGGTAATCGAGATCGCAATCAAAGACGCAGGAGCCGCCCTCTCGACCATGAAAAGCTGGTGATGCTGGTCGCACTGACGAAGGCTAGACTCGAGTTACCGGCTGCGCGATGGAATCCTGAGCATTGAGGACGAGTAGCCGATTACGATTGCGCGGGGAGGGGAGGGGGACATGGCGATTCGAAAAAAGTGAGGTTCGCCCTCCCCAAGACGCACCTGAGGGAAAACGGCAGCCCGGTCGAAAGTCCATGAACTTGTTGACCACCTTCCATCCCTCGAATGACTCTGAATCACATGAAACAACTAATCGCATGGGTGGGGTGTTTCTTGGTGCTGGTTGCTACCAGTCATTCGCAAGGCTTTGTGATCGTTGCAAACGTTTCCCAGGATTTAACCCAGGAAAAACCTGTTCGCAACGTTGCGACTGGCCAGCCGGTGGGTGCCGACTATCGCGTCCAGTTGTTTGCTGGGAACTCGACGGCTGTGGAATCGCAACTGCAATCGATCGGTGATTCGAAAGTCTTTTTTGAATCAGGTGGATTGATCACTGGTATCTTCTACATGGGGATGACCGTCATTCCGGGAGTGTCGGGCGGTGCAAGAGCAAGCCTGCAGGTTCGAGCATGGCCTGCATCGTTCAACACCTGGGAACTCGCTTATCAGGCGGCACCAAACGACCCCCAGATCCACCTGGGAAAGTCTTCAATCGTCCGTTTGCACCTCGGATACAAAGAGCGAACCGCTCCTGAATTGGTCCACTTTATGACCCAGTTTGATGTTGCACCCATTCCGGAACCATCAGGTATTGCGTTTGCCTGCTCCGGATTCCTTTCAATTCTTCTGATGTTCAGATGGGGGCCGCGAAGCAGTAGGCCTTCGATCTAGGTACGCCGGAACACCTCCAGTCACCGGGGACTCGAACCAGCGGGCTTGCTCCGGGGGCTTTCCAAGCCTGCCCCATTCACGGCGCTGACTTGGTACTTTGGTGATTTCCCGGCCGGTTGATTGTAGTCGATCCATCTCATGCGGGGAAAACCAGGCTTCGGCGTATCATGATAGCTGATGCCCTGGAACTGTGAAAATCCCGTCCGGTCATCAGGCTTCTCGGGAATCCGACCCGCCTCCGTGCCGTCGCGATAAATCACAAACTCACGAATGCCGCTCTCAAAGTCTGCCTCCGCTTCCCACTCCAGGATCCATTCGTTCAAGGAGTCCACCCTCGATGCCCGGAGCGAATGGGGTGCGCTGGATGGCGCTGTCGTGTCCGTCACAAGCCCCGTCCGGATGTATTCACCGAACGCCCGGAGCAAGGATCCGTCCGGCAGCCACGAAAGATTCTCCGAGGAGACTCCGGTCGCTGCAGTCTGCGATGAGACCGCCTCGCCCGTTGACCCATCCACAAGGATCTGACGATCGGAACGCAGGGAGCGAAGAGCATTGCCCGTCCTGGGCAGCCGTGCCTTCAAACAAACGTCGAAGTAGGGGATGGCGAGCAGCCGTGAGTTTCGACAGTCGTGATTGGATAATGGATCGGGAGCAAACAGCACAGGGGCTCCATTTGCGCGCAGATAAGCAAGGGTGAGGGAAGATGTCTGCCAGATCCCGTCGAACCGTGCATCCCCGCGTTCCTTGAGCCCAGGGTTGATGGCCACCGGGACGGACCAGGCGGGTGCAGAATAGGTGGGCTGAGGAATCTCCCCCTTCTGCCAGGCCTGGACCGACGATCCGGAGCGGAGCCAGATGGCAACGATACGTTCAGGGTGTGAAGCCAGCATCAGACTCGACCAGAAAGCTCCACCGGAGTGACCCCACAGACACCAGGGTGCGGTTGCCAGCTCCGGATGCCCCGTGGAAGCAGCAAGGTCATTCAAGGCCTTGAGAAAAACCTGCCCCGAACCGTTCCGTGGATCACACCATTGCCGGCAGTCTTTTTCTCCGGCGATGTAATGAGGCGACAAAAGAGCTGCATCGTGCTTCCGCGCCAAGGCGCGCCAATGCAGGTCGAACACTCCGTTTTCTCCGGACTCCTCCGCACCCGTCCCACACCCATGCTGGCGCACGATCACGGCGCGGATGCGCGCGACATTCCCAGGGACCCAGACATGGAACCGGGATGGATACTGCAATTCGCCTGCCGTCGAGGAACCTGGATAGCTGACGGTGTGGACATCGCGCGTCGTGGCCAGACCGGCCCCGGAAACAATTCCAGTTGCGATCAACGAAACAGCGAGGGTGAGTCCAGCGGTTGATTTCATGCGTGGCAATCAACCAGACGCGGCGTGAATAGCCAATCACAACTCCGCACTGGTCTAAACACCAAGCTCTGTGTCACTTTCCCCTCATTGCTGCTCGGACCTCGGGATTGAATCGGAATGAGGTGCGTGGCGCGGATGCAGGTGATGAGCCAAGACAAACTCGTCCAGTCAGCGCCTGCCGAAGACGGACGTGGTCTTGAGGTTGTCGACGAGATCCCGGGTCCATCTCGCAGTCCGAGCAGCATAGCGAACAGAAGCCCAGAACAGCCGACACCATTTATCCATGGCAACGCATCCAACCGAAGCCGGACCTCGCAAACAATTCCTCCAACGCAGCCTGGATCTCCTGGAGGCAGCCGGAAACAAACTCCCCGATCCGGCCATGATTTTTGTTGGGGCATTGGTCGTGGTCTGGATTCTGTCGGCCTTCTTGTCAGGAGTCTCGTTTTCGGAAATCGACCCGCGCACCCTCGTGCGGGATGCCTCGGGACAGACCTCAGGGGGATCGCCGATCCAGATCAAAAACATGCTCAGCCCGGATCAGCTCGCATTGTTCCTTTCCAAGATGGTGAAGACCTTCACCGACTTTCCGCCCCTGGGAGTCGTGCTGGTGGCGCTGCTCGGTGTCGCGGTTGCAGAGAACACCGGGTTCATCAACGCTGGAATCAAATACCTGCTTCAAATCACTCCGGCCCGGCTGCTCACGCCTGCGTTGGTTCTGGTGGGCATCGTCAGTCATTCCGCAGGTGACACCGGCTACGTGCTGGTGGTCCCGCTTGGAGGGATGATATTCGCCGCAGCAGGACGTCATCCCGTTGCAGGGATCTGTGCAGCTTTTGCAGGAGTGGCAGGCGGATTCAGTGCATCGTTCCTTCCCTCCTCCCTCGATCCCCTTCTCCAGGGATTTACCCAGTCCGCCGCGCAGTTGCTGGGACCCGGCCGGACTGTGAATCCGCTCTGCAACTGGTATTTCATGAGCGCCTCGACTGTCCTGATTCTGCTCGCAGCCTGGTTCCTCACCGACCGGCTGGTCGAACCAAGACTCAAGGGCTCCCTCCCCGTGGACGGATCTGGCGGTGACGCCGCCGATCTAAAAAACCTGACGGTCGCGGAACGAAATGGATTCTGGGCAGGGACACTGTCGTTCGTGATTCTCGGAGTCTTGCTGGCGCTCGCGGCAGCACCCGCAGGCTCCTCCCTCCGCGCCAAGGATGGAACCCTGACCTCTCACGGAGCGCCTCTCATGGATTCGTTGGTTCCCTTGATCGCACTCTTCTTTCTGGTGCCTGGGATTGTGCACGGTTGGGTTGCTGGGACAGTGCGTTCGCATCGGGACGTGGTCCAGGGTGTGGCCAAGTCGATGGGCACGATGGGTCACTATCTGGTGATGGCTTTCTGCGCGGCGCAATTCACCTACGTCTTCAGAGAGTCCAACGTGGGAGCACTCATCGCAATCAAAGGAGCCGCATTTCTGAAGGAAATGCAGATGCCCGGTGGAGCCACCATCGGCGGGATCGTGCTGATCACGGCGATGGTGAATATGTTAATCGGGTCGGCCTCGGCCAAATGGGCGTTGTTGGCACCGGTGTTCGTGCCGATGCTGATGCAACTTGGTTACTCGCCGGAGTTGACGCAGGCTGCGTTCCGAATTGGCGACTCGAGCACCAACATCATTACCCCGCTGCTGCCTTACTTCCCGTTGATTGTGACCTATTGCCAACGCCATTCGAAAGCCACCGGGGTCGGAACCCTGATCTCCTCGATGCTTCCCTATTCGATCACGTTCCTGGTGACCTGGACGCTGCTATTGCTCCTGTGGTGGGGGATGAAGCTGCCATTGGGACTGCAAGCAACTTACGCTGCATGACAGAGCGGCTGAGGTGAATGATGTCCTGCAGTCTGAACAGCCGCCTCTGAGACCCTCCGCATACCCGTGATTATCACCGCCAAGGATCTCACACCTGAGGACCGCCAGTCGTTGAGTGGACACACGGCAAGGATTCTTCAGAAGTGTGCAGTGAGCCGGGAGGCGTTGGTGGGGAGATCCGAACGATCATCCGCCGATAGGAACTCCGGGGATCCGCACGGTGACGCACAGTCCATGAGGCTCAATGTTGGTGGCTGAGATCGAACCTCCCATGGCTGCCATGCAAGTCTTCGCGATAGCAAGGCCGAGCCCTACTCCTCCGGTGTGCCGGCTCCTCGAACCATCCTCCCGATAGAATCGCTCGAAGATCCGCCCCAAAGAATCGGCCGACACTCCAGGACCTTCGTCCATCACTGATACCACCGCCCACGACGACTCCGAGGCGATCCTCACTGTGACGACGCCGCCCTCCCGGTTGTACTGAATGGCGTTGGTGAGGAGATTGGTCACAACCAGACGGAGAGTTTCAGGATCTCCAATACCCTTCAGGGATCCATGTTCGTTCTCGATCCGAATCTGACTTTGTTCGGCAAGCGAGTTCAGCGAACCGATCGATTCACGAACTACTGCGCAAAGATCAACCTGTTCGCGCTTCAGACTTGTTTGAGAGCCATCCATTCGCGCAAGCGAGAGCAGCGCCTCTGTCAGTTGTCTCATGCGTTTGGCTGCACGAAGACAGGCGGCCAGAGCTTCGCGATACTCCGGCAAGGAACGTTCCCGGGCCAGGGCAGACTCCGACTGGCTCATGACCACGGTGATTGGGGTGCGCAACTCGTGCGCGGCATTGGCGGTGAACTCTCGCTGTCGATCAAACGAAGCCTGCAAACGCGCAAAGGTCGCGTTCAATACTTCAGCCAGATGCCCAAGCTCGTCATCCGTCTTCTTCGCCTCGATTCGTTCCGAAAGGTTGCCGCCGGAAATCCGGGCCGCGGTGGTGGTGATGTCCGTGATGGGTCTGAGTGCACGTCGAGCGATCCACCACCCCCCCAGCAGTCCCAGCGTCAGCACACCAGCCCCAAGCCCCCACAAGCTCATGGAGAATCGCCTCAATCGGGCCTGGTCCGCACCTGTCAGGCGTCCCACCAGCAGGCACTCCCCGGGCGGGGTGAAGTGAAAACTCTCGCGCACCAACTCCCTTGCGCGAGTGCCGCGATCCGAAGGAGCCACCGAAGGCATCGGGATCGAAACAGGAGCGTTTGTGGAACGTCCAAGTGTATGCCCATCCCGACGCCACACGATGTAGTAGAAGCCTGTTTCCTCTGAAAAAAGTTCTTCTCTCTCGGGCAGAAGTCGAAACCCACGCGAGGAGGGAAGCGCGGAGCTTCCCGGCCCGGAATGATCAAGGCCTGTCGGGGATGATCGTCCAGGAGGACGATGGTCACGAAGGGCTCGGACCAGAACGTTCAGGTGCTGGTCGAGCTCCCGATCCATTTGCTGAAGCTCGGTCTCCCGATGGAGTCTGAACACCGTGAACCCAAACCCTGCCAGCACGAGAATCAAAGTCAGTCCGTGCCAAGCCTGCAGCCGCCACTGGATGGATCGGAGAAACATGGTTCAGCCCTCAACACAGTAGCCATGCCCCCGCCGAGTCGTGATCACGTCCGAGCCCAGCTTGCGACGCAGGTTCGAAACATGAACGTCCAGAAGATTGGAAAGCGTGCTGTCATCCTCATCGAAGAGGTGTTCATAAAGTGTCGTTCGAGTCACAACCTCGCCACGGTGAAGCGCGAGGAACTCGAGCAGGCAATACTCCCGCGGCGTAAGCGCCACAGGCTGCCCCGCTTGTGTCACCGTACGCGCCACGGTGTCGATGCAGACCGTGCCCGCCTCGATAAGGGAGCTCGCACAACCCGAGGTTCGCCGGATCAAGGCACGGAGCCGGGCAAGCAACTCCGCAAGGTCGAAAGGTTTCACCAGATAATCATCCGCTCCACCATCCAAGCCACGCACCCGATCTCCGGATGTGTCGCGGGCAGTGAGCATGAGCACCGGGGTCTTCTTCGACCTGCGAAGCCGCTCCAGCACCTGCCATCCGTTCAACTTCGGGAGCATGACATCGAGCAGGATGGCGTCATAGTCGATGCTCTCCGCGCGGAAAAGGCCGTCCTCACCATCGAAGGCAGTATCAACGGCGTATCCCTCGTCCCTCAGGGACCGACCCAAGCTCGCCGCCAGATCCGGCTCATCTTCAATCACGAGGACTCTCATCAATTAACGCGCCAACGCTGCGCATAACCTACACATCGCAACCTGAAGGGAACATGAAGAACGCACCCACAAGGAGCTGTTCTGATCGACCCTGGAAGGAAAAGGCCGCCCAAGGAACGAGTCTACCGGAAAAGCCCCGTGATCAGACCGTTGAGGTGCGAAGGCATCCGACGCTCCTTCAGCCACTTCAAAGCCGGAGCGTTTTGTGTCGTGACCCAGCCGCTCACAGCGTCGGATCCCTCAGCTGCCTTGACCGCGAGTTGGAACCGAACCGGGCGTCCGAGAAGCGCCTTATCCGCCAGGCTCAATGTGATTTCGCCCTCCTTCTTCCCAGCATCGATCTTTGCCTGAGCGACCTTGAGTCCTTCAACCGGTGGGTCCAGGAAGACCATGACCGCACCGTCGTATCCTGCCCGGTCCAGGGTCAGGTTGATTTTAATGTCCGCGCCGGGCTCCGACATAAAATGGTCCGAAGGCGAATGTGCGAGCAAGCGAGGTTTGAAGGGCTCTATCTCCAGCCGGTAAACGTTCTCCCGTCCCGCGAGCCACGTCCCTTCCCAAACTCTGAGGAAGCAGGAGCCCGCCTCCTCGAAAACGTGATCGAGAGATGGCTCCATGCTGCGGTTCAGATCCAATTCCTTGATTTGCGTCCCATTCGTCCTGACCAGCCGCAACACCACATCCGTGGGGGATCCCAGGCTTCGACTGAAGGTTCGAAATGTGAGCTTCTGACCTTTCTCAACCTCAATCCGGTACCAATCCACATCCCCGCGTCGATCGAAGCGACCGTCGATGGCGCAGGGAAAAGCCACCTTTTGAGCCAGGACGGCAGGATGGTTCGTTTCGACATCCAACACCACAGGCAGATCGTTCACACGAAGAGGGATTTCACTGAACCCAGGCACACCAGGTCGCCGGACAATCATCCGGTGCTTCTCCCTGTGAGCGGACGGGGTGAAGGGCGGCAGCTCTAGAGTTTCCTGTTGCAGGGAGGATGCGGCCGTGACTCGGTTTGAACCGGAGCGGGCAATGGCCAGCGGAAACGCCGTATCAGCCATAAAGAAACTGCCCAGCCGAAGAACATAATTATTCTCGCTGCCCCCACCGTGACGCATGTCCCGGACCTCTACTACATAGGTGCCATCCTCAGGGGCCTGAAAAGAAATGCGACAATCAGCTCCGAAGCTGCGGTCGAAATCGTTGTAGGCAACCTCCTCCCCCATCGGGTTCCAAATTCGGATATAGGGGTCGAACCGGGACGCTAACCTGCGGGCAAGCAAATCCACTGAAACCACCTCGTTGCTCTTCAACTGCATCTTGAAAAAGTCCGACTCCTTGGCAGTGGCTCGCCCCGCGATTGTGATCGGAAGGCTCACCATCGCAGCGTTGTTGGACTGGTGGGGGGCAGGATGGATCACCTTCACCGGCAGCTCATCCACGAAGACCAGTCGCAATGCGGACAGGAAGTTGGAACTGCTCAACTGCACAGCTCCGACCCCCAGTTCCACATCGGCAGGAAGATTAACATCAAACCGAACACCGTCCCCGTCCTGACGCTGCTTGAAAGTCCCCGCGAACGAAGTCCACAGCTCATAGGGCCCCTGCCCTCCTCCCCCGTGAACAACGATTTCCTGGGTCTTGCCCCGTTCCAGGACGGAGGGAAACACGGTTATCCCGTTGGGAACAGCAGCGGAAAACGCGAGTGTCGGGACCAGCGCCAGGATGAGGCTGAGGAGTTGGTGAAACGGCCGGAAGTGAATCATGCGAGGATGGGTGAGACGACATTGCCCGTGGAGATTGCGAGCGGACGGCCGGCGGCATCGCGCACCTCGGCGTGAGGATGAATGCCCAGCAGGTGATAGAGGGTGGCGGCGAGGTCGTCAGGTTTGACCGGATGCTCGGCGGGGTAAGCTCCATGCTTGTCGGAGGTCCCGTGAAGATAACCTTGTTTCACACCTGCGCCACAAAGGAGCGCCGTGTAGCACTGCGGCCAGTGATCGCGGCTCGCGCTCCCGTTGATCTTCGGTGTACGACCAAACTCGCCGACCCACACCACCAGGGTCGTATCGAGCATTCCACGTGTCTCAAGATCGTTGAGCAAGGTTGGCAAAGTCTGATCGGTGATCGGCAAATGCCGTTTCTGAATGATCGGATACATCCGCGTGTTGTTAAATCCATGCGTATCCCAACCACCCGAATCCGTGCTCTGACCGCCAATGCTGTCAGAAAAATAAACCGTCACAAATTTCGCACCCGCCTCCGCCAACCGCCGCGCCAGCAGGCAGCTCTGTCCGTAGGTCGTCCTTCCGTAGGCCTCTCGCACGGGTTCAGGCTCGGCCGAGAGGTTGAAAGCCTCCCTCAGTTTCGCCGAGTTGAGCATCGCCAGCGCCTTCTCATAGTACGAATCCAACCCCTGCGCCGCTGCCGATCGATCCATCAACCGGGCCTGGCCATCGAGAATCCTTTGAAGCTCACGACGCGCATGAATCCGATCAAGACTCAACCCCGCAGGCAGGCTGAGTTCGGGCAACGAGAAATCCGCCAGGCTTGGATCGCGAGTAAACAGAAGCGGATCATGCTGCTTGCCCAGGAAACTCGCATGCTGTCCCGGGGTGATCGAGCCATCCGAGATCACATAAGGATAGGAGACAGATGTGGGCAGGTCAGAGGCCGCGGGTGCCAGCTTGTCCACAACCGACCCATAGGCGGGCCAGAGGTCGATCGCGTCCTTGAGCCGCTGATCATCAGACGGGGGAGCATGCCCCGTCAGCGCGTAATAACCCGCGGAGTTGTGATTCGTCATCTTGTGATGAAGCGTCCGAATCAGTGTGACCTTGTGCATCCACTTCGCCGTACGCTCGAGGCCTTCACACAGAGGCAACCCCAGCAGACTCGATGAAATGGAGCTCAGCGGTCCGCGAATTCCTTCCGGCGCATCCGGTTTGCGATCGAACATGTCGATGTGACTCGGCCCTCCCCATTGAAAAAGGAAGATGATCGACTTGACCCTGGCCTTGGGCGCAGCGGGATGATTCTCGGCTTGGAGAAGCTTGGGAAGGCTCAGGCCCATCAGCCCCGTCATACCCGCTTTGATCAAATGTCGTCGTGACACCCCGGCACGCATGAAACCGGGACACGCCAATGAATGGCGGTGAGAGGGATTCATCGGAACAGAAACTCCTTGGAATTCATAACCGCCCAAGCCAGATCCTCAAGCGTTGAACGGTGATCCTTTGATCGCTCCAGCAGACCCTCAGCAATCTTCAACTCCTCCGACGTCGGAGGCCGGCTCAAAGCGGTCCAGTAAAGCGAGGCCACCGCCGGGGCGGCACCCCGATCCAGCCAGCCAGCCAGGTTGTTTTTTGGCGTGCTCAGCATGCGATGCAACATCGGACCACTGACGAGGTGAAAGGCCTGGTTCATGGTGGTTTCCGTGGTTCGCTCGCAATCGCAGGCCAGGAGACGTTGCGGTTTTCCAAAAGCCGCCAGGAACTGATCCCCATCCTTCTCGCCATAGCGCGGATTGGTTCTGCCGCCGGGGATCTGGGATGCGCGCATCGGGATCTCATGTCCCTGAAAGGCGGCTCGAATACCTGTCACCTGCGATGCCGCGTCCAGAATCTGCTCCGCAGCCAGCCGACGTGGCACAGCGTGTGAGAAATTGACCACATCTCCCCTGCTGAAAACGGAAGGCTCACTCCCGGCCTGATAGGTCCGGGAGTTCATCACGGTGCGGATCAAGCTCTTCAAGTCGAAGCCCGTTTCGATCCAATGCCTTGCCAGCACCTCAAGCAGTTCGGGATTCGGGCCCGGGTTGCTGGCTCTGAAGTCGTCGACGGGATCCACCAACCCCCGGCCCATCAGGTGCGCCCAGACGCGGTTGGCCTGCGCTTTTGCAAACCAAGGGTTGGCGGGGTTTACCAGCCAATCCGCCAGTTTCTCCAGCCTGGGATCGTTCTCAGCAGGCTGCTTCTCGCCCAAGTATCTGGGGATGGCTTCAAGTCCGGTCCTTGGGTTGATCATGGATGTCTCTTCCGTCATCCAGACCACCTGTTCGCCGTTGAACTCGTTTAGATCCAGTCCATCCCGCCGCTCGTTCTCGAGAACACGATGTCGAATCCGGGAAAAATTGGCGGCCCACTCGTAATACTCATCCTGGGTCCATCGTTCGAACGGATGGTTGTGGCACCGTGCGCACTGCAATCGTGCTCCAAGGAAAGTCTGGGCGATGGCCTCAGCGCGTCCCAGTGGATCTCGGAGCGCGCGATGATAATTCGATTCCGGATTTGCGTAAGTGCTGCCCTGGGCGGTGACAAGCGTCCGGACGAATTCGTTGACGGGACGATTCCCGGCTATCTGCCTCTGAAGCCAACGATGGAACCGGGCCACTCCCAGAGGATCGAGGGTTTTCTCCTCATTCCGAAGCACATCACCCCACTTCATCGCCCAGTACTCAGCGAACTCCGGGCGTTCCAGCAACTGCTCCACCCATCTCTCCCGCTTGCCTGAGGACGGATCTTCCACGAAACGCCTGGACTCTTCCTCCGTGGGTAGGATCCCCATCAAATCCAGCGCCGCTCGCCGAACAAACTCGGAGTCGCTGCAAACCCCGGACGGTAGCAGCTTCATCCGGCGCAGTTTGCGGTCCACATGTTCATCGATGAAGTTTCGGGGCGAAGGAGCCTTCCAGGCAAAACCGGGTTTGTCCTCGAGCAGCAGCACGGGCACGGAGACTTGATGATTCAGGAAACGGATCATCACCACAAACTCCCCCGGACCTTGAACGTCGAGTCGTCCCTCGGGCGACACCGAAACGGATGCGAGAGAGGACTCATAGACGGCAAGCGAGGTCACATCACGCTCTGAACCATCAGAGAACCCGCCAAGCACGCTGAACTGAACCTGATCAGCAGGCACGACACGCTCCACGACGAGGGGAGTGACTTTCAAATGAGTCAGCCTTGGAGCCGAGGCCACATCATCAAGTGCACCTTCTGAAATCCAATCGCGGACCACCCGGTAGAATTCGCTGTCCTTCCGGAAACGGAGCCCGCCTTCATGAGCAACCTGGGCGGTGGCTTTGAGGAGTAACAAGCTGTCCTCCGGTTCCTCGGAGTTGATCCGACGCCCTGCCCAGTCCCTCACCAGGACAGAATGGTCGGACCCCGGATCTTCGCTTCGCAGCGACATCTTGAATCCGCCTTTGCCCGTCGCATTCCCGTGGCACGGGCCCGTGCTGCATCCGGCTTTGGAGAGTACTGGAACGACATGGTTGCGGTAGGACACCTGGGGGGTGCTTGAAGCGGACCCGGGCAGAATCGCAAAAAAAACGAGGCAGAGGCTCACGATCAGGAGCCAAGCTCTATGGGAGGCGATGAAAATGGATTGGTTCCGCATCATCTGGGTCCAGCAATTCGTTTCTGTCCTGGTGCGCAATCTGATGGTCGCAGATTGGTGGATGAGCCCGATCAAGGTCGAGGCTGAAAGCAGTTCTGGCAGTTCTGGTTTTCACGGCAAAACGGGCTTGCGTCGTAGATCTGCAGGGCGCCAGTGTTTTGGCCGTGAAACTTGCGCTGATTCGACGCTCCTTCTCCGCCGTGGGCGGGGCGGAGCTTTACGTCCAGCGTTTGCTTCGAGCCCTCGCCGACCGGGGACACGAACTTCACCTGTTCGCCGAGGCGTGGGGAGACCCACCCCAGGGCGTT
This sequence comes from Verrucomicrobiota bacterium, assembly GCA_016871475.1. GTDB lineage: Bacteria > Verrucomicrobiota > Verrucomicrobiia > Limisphaerales > UBA11320 > UBA11320. The sequence goes on along the minus strand of VHDG01000018.1, from coordinate 2,141 downwards.
GAGGTGCATACCGTTCAGGCCTCAGGAAACCGAGCAGTTCGGCCATTGGACTTCGCCCGACAGACACTGAAGGCCGTCCAGGCTCAGACGTTTGACTGTGTGTTCAGCTTCGAAAGAACTCTTCGCCAGGATGTGATGAGGGCTGGGGATGGCGTGCATGCCTCCTGGCTGGAGGCTCGACGTCGGTTCGCGCCCTGGTGGCGAAAACCATTCACCGGGCGCGGCCAGTTCCACACAACCCAGCTCATGCTGGAACGGGAGACCTTCAAACCGGAGAACACCCGACACATCATCGCCAACTCGGAAATGGTGCGGCAGGACATCATCAAACGTTTCAATTACCCCGGTGACCGGATTCATCTGGTCCGAAACGGAGTGAATGTAGATCGCTTTCAAGGCGGAGACCGCGAGAAAACGCGCGCGCGCTTCGGCTTCAAGCCCGAGGACCTAGTGCTTCTCTTCGTGGGATCAGGCTGGGAACGAAAGGGATTGCGCTATGCGATGCGGGTTCTTGATGAGATCGCCATCCGGCAAGGTGTGGAGATCCTGGCTGGCGAGTGGAAGGGAGAAGCTGCACCGGCAAAGGCTCGCAAACTCGCCGCCACAAAACTCCTCGTCGTGGGGAAGGGTCGAAAACCGTGGCCTTGCTCCAATGACGCAGTCTTCGCCGGGGCGATGGGGGACGTGGAAAATGCCTATGCGGCTGCGGACGTCTTTGTATTTCTACCCATATACGAACCCTCATCCAACGTGGTATTCGAGGCCCTCGCCGCCGGCCTGCCGGTCGTAACCTCCCGACAAAACGGAGCCTCGGAGCTTGTGCAACATCGCGTCACGGGAAGTGTTCTCGATGATCCATCAAACATCAGGCAGGCGGCTGATGAGGTGGTTTTCTGGGTATCGCAAAGATTTCAAATGCGCCTGGCTGACATCTCCACGCTCCGTTTGGAGCGCAACGTGGAGGAAACCATCGCGGTGCTGGAACTGGCCGCAGCTGAAAAAAGGCGTTCCAGCGCATGAAGATTTCCTTCTGCATCATCACCCTGAACGAGGAAGCCAACCTCTCGCGATGCCTTTCCAGCTGCAGGGATCTTGCCGATGAAATTCTGGTTCTCGACAGTGGAAGCACAGACGGCACCGCCTCCATCGCGAGAGAGCATGGCGCTCGTTTCGAATTCCAACCCTGGCCTGGCTATGTGGCGCAAAAGAACCGTGTCCTGGAGCTGGCCACGAACGATTGGGTGTTCAGCCTCGATGCCGATGAAGAACTCTCCCCTGAGCTAAGAGCGGAGATTCTCCAATTGAAGAACGCGGGACCACCATCGGACACGGCAGGATTCTCACTTCCGCGATGCGTTTTCTACGAAGGCCGTTGGATCCGGCATGGCGACTGGTATCCGGACCGGCTCGTACGGTGTTTTTATCGTCGCAAAGCGAGATTTGACGGTGGGAAGGTGCATGAACGACTGCTTGTCGACGGACCTGTGCGGGAGTGGAAGGGCGAGCTTCGGCACTATTCTTTTCGCGATGCCGCGGACCATTTGGATCGATGCCGAAAGTATGCGCGACTCTGGGCAGAGTCCCAGCACGAGTCCGGGAGGAAGGCATCCTGGTGGTCACCGGCGGGCCATGCGGGATTTCGGTGGCTTCGCTCTTATATTTTCCGTGGAGGTTGGCTGGACGGCAGCCTGGGACTTCGGATCGCAAATTTCGCCGCCTATGAAGTCTGGCTCAAATACTCCACGCTTCGTGCATTGAACAAGTAGCTGGTGCTTTGCTGGGAGCAGATCGATCTGTGGCCAGGCGTTGTCCATGATGTGCGTCCGCTCCCCGGCTCAAAGTGTTACCCATGTGTGTGCGCGCCGCCCTCTCCCCTCCCTTTCCCTCCTGATCGGAATCGCAACCGCACAACCCGCTCTCTCGACCCTGAAAAGCGAGTGCATCAGCTCACTCATCTAATGGCTTGTCCCTATATTTCTTCAGGCTTGGGGCTCGGCGAAGCTTTGCGAATGCACCCTGGGTTCTGCGTGGACGACTTGTGGGTAATTGTAAGCGCTAAATCACCGCTTACGACCGACGTAGCGCAGGGGCAGCCGGGACACACGCTGCGGGGGCAAGGGGGCGCAGGGTGTGGCCCGGAT
>VHDG01000017.1 GCA_016871475.1 Verrucomicrobiota bacterium | reverse complement strand
CAACCGTCGAAGATACAGCAGGTGGGACAACCGGCGGCACGATCGGCTCGGGTGACGACGCTGGTTCCGGGGGGTTCGGCGGAGTTTCCACGACCGGTGCAGTGGTCTTGATCACTCGAACGACGTTCAGGTTGGTAGCCATGCCCTTACCTGCCAGCCCGGTATCAGTGCGGTTCGTCCGAATGACGTTCGACCGGCTCTGCGGAACGGGAGTTGGAATACCAGCCGTCACCTTTGCCAGCAAACCATTGGTGCCGGGAGAAGGAACCGGCTGCGGGCTCTTTTCCGCCGGTTGTACAGGTGCCTGAGAGGACGGTTGATCAACACTGCGCGTTGCTGGAGCCTGCCCTCCCTGACTCTCCGGCGGAGCTGGCCTCGCTGTGAGCGCCTCAGGATCCGTGGTCGATCCGTCCCGCGTCATGATAATGGGTGCCACTCGCCGAGGAGGTGTCGCCGCGATCGCGGTTTGGTTGACCTTCACGACAGGTTGTGAGGGTGGGATTCGCCGCGGCAGAGGTGGAAGAGTCAGTTGCTCTCCGGAAGGTACAACAGAATAGGCCGTGAACTCCCCCTTCTCGGCACGCAATCCCATAAGGATCGGGGCTTTGCTCCGGGCGGCTCCCTGGCTCAGATCCTTGAACATGTCGTTGATCTCACTATCAAAGGGAGTGCCTGCCATCCGATCCAACCCATCCAGCAGGAAAAAGACGGTGAGCTGATCCACGGACTTCGCGACGGTGTGAACGTCGGCCACCACCGCGTCGAGCCGCGAACGGCGCTTATAGCCTTGGTTGCGAAGGAAGATGTTGACCCGCGCGCTCAGGTTCAGGCGGTTGGCCGAGTCCCAGGTTTGCATGGGAAACCGGGTGTCCACCGTGCTGTTGAATGTCCATACCCCGAACGTGTCTCCCGACTCCATCTGCCCCCGGGCCCCGCTATGGACGAGATCAAATAATGCCTCCTGCACTGCCTCATCCCGCGCTTGCATCGAGGAAGAATTCTCGACGACGAACAGGTAACGGTTGCCAGGGGGGGGAGGTTTTCGCCCCCCGACTGCCTGGGCTGCGATCACCCCAGACGGCATCGAAATCAAAAGGCAAAGCCCAACCAGGAAGCCGCGCATAGTCATCATGCAATATCTTATTGTATAGATGCTTACGCCACGGACCACCCAACGACTGAATCTCTGGCCCGTTCAGGAGCCCGTGGAATTCAGCCCCGATCCAACGCTCTCGGGGGATCCGGTGCGCATGTCAATCCGGAGGGGGGTGAGCTAGTATTGTGCCGAGCTCGGAGGGAGGTGGAGCCCGTCAGTCAGTCAGACCGATTGTGAGATACCCTTGGAAGCGATGTCCCGGCGGCAGTGCTTGCCTTCAAAGCGAATAAGATCCGCGGCCTGATAGGCCAGGGACCGGGCCTTGGAGAGCGTGGGACCGGTGGCGGTGACTCCCAAAACCCGTCCTCCTTGCGTGACGATCTTGCCGTCCACCTCAGCCGTCCCCGCATGGAATACTTTCACGCCAGGAATCTGATGGGCATCTTCCAGGCCGAAAATGGTTTTTCCTTTTTCATAGGAACCCGGATATCCCCCTGACGCGAGAACGACGCAAACCGCAGGCTGGTCGGACCACTCCAGATGAACGTTCGAGAGTCGATCAGATGCACTGGCGTCCAATACTTCCAGCAGATCGTTCTTGAGTCGTGGAAGGTAAACCTGGGTTTCGGGATCACCAAATCGTGCATTGAACTCCAGGACCTTGGGGCCTTGCCGGGTTAACATGACGCCGGGATAGAGGATCCCACGAAATTGAATACCTTCTGCGATGCAGCCCTTCATCCAAGGGCCAAGGATGCTCTCGCAAACCCGGGCCAGCTCGGCATCAGTCAGGAAAGGTGCCGGGGAATAGGTTCCCATTCCACCCGTGTTCAGGCCTTGATCCCCATCCAAAGCCCGCTTGTGGTCTTGAGAAGTGGGGAAAGGCAACGCGGTCCGCGCATCACAGATGGCGTGCAGGGAGATCTCCATGCCTTCGAGCATCTCTTGAATCACGATCTTGCCGCCGGCCTTGCCGAAGGCCTGCTTCACCAGCACATCATCGATGGCCCGGAAGGCTTCACTCTCGTTTGAACAAAGCAGCACTCCCTTGCCCAAAGCCAATCCGTCTGCCTTGACCGCGCATCGTCCGCCCAGCGTTGAAGCAAAGGCACGTGCAGCCGGGATCTCAGAGAACGTCCCTGCCTGGGCGGTGGGAATACCATGTCGGGACATGAAGTCCTGGGAAAAGGCTTTCGACGATTCGAATCGGGCTGCCGACTGATTCGGCCCCCAAATCCTCAGGCCTCGGGCCAGAAACAAATCCACTATTCCCAAAGCAAGCGGGTTGTCAGGCCCCACCACCGTGAGGTCAACAGCCTCTTTGATCGCGAACTCTGCAAGCTTGGGAAGATCTTCCGCCGAGATGGGAACGCAGCGAACCGTTTCCCCATTGGATGCAAGCCGCTCCAGCCCGATCCCCGCATTGCCTGGCGCACACCACATCCGGGTCAAGCCCGGGGACTGAGCCAGCTTCCATACGAGCGCGTGCTCGCGGCCGCCCCCGCCGATAACGAGAACTTTCATCGCGTCATGCCTGCTCAATACTTGGCGACTGAATGATCGATCTCATCGGCCCATGCAAGAATTCCGCCCTTCACACTCTTGGCGTACTTGAATCCCTGCTCTTTCAGGAACTTGACGGCTTTCATGGAGCGGATGCCGCTCTTGCAATGAACATACAGAGCCTGGTTCGGATCAAGGTCGGTGAAGTTTTGCGGCAATGCACCCAGCGGCATGAGCTGCACGCCCTTCACATGACAGATGTCCCATTCGTCCTGGTCACGCACATCGATGACCTTGATGTTCAGCTTCGGGTCATCCAGGGCTTTCTTCATCTCCTGAACGGTCACCTCATCCGGGTTACTGGTGGAAACCGCCGGCTCTGCCGGGATTCCGCAGAACTGCTCGTAGTCGATCAACCCATGGATGGAGGGATTATCTCCACAGATCGGACACTTCGGGTCACGGCGGAGCTTCAACTCGCGGAACTTCATGTCGAGCGCGTTGAAGAGCATCAACCTCCCCACGAGCGAGCTGCCCTTGCCCAGCGCGAGTTTCAAAATCTCAGTGGCCTGGATGCACCCGACGATGCCCGGGAGCACTCCGAGCACTCCGCCCTCGGCGCAGGACGGAACCATTCCGGGAGGAGGAGGCTCAGGGTAGAGGCATCGATAGCAAGGCCCGCCAAGATGTGGGGCAAAGACGCTCGCCTGGCCGTCGAATCTGAAAATCGATCCGTAAACATTCGCCTTCTTGAGCAACACGCAGGCGTCGTTGGTCAAGTAGCGCGTGGGGAAATTGTCGGTTCCGTCCACGACGATGTCGTACTTGCTGATGATCTCGAGCGCGTTCTCGCTGCTCAAGCGGGTGTTGTGGATCACCACTTCCACGCCCGGGTTCAGCGCAAGGATGGTTTCCTTGGCTGATTCGGCCTTGGAGCGCCCCACATCGCTGGTGGTATGCAGCAGCTGGCGCTGCAGATTTGAGAAATCAACGGTGTCGAAATCCACTATCCCCAGCTTGCCGACCCCGGCAGCGGCCAGATACATGGCGATCGGGGACCCCAACCCCCCAGCTCCAACGCACAACACGCTGGTGGAACAAATCTTCTTTTGCCCCGCCATCCCCACTTCCGGAAGGATGAGGTGGCGTGAATACCTTCGAATCTCGTCGTTGCTCAGTTGCATAAAGCAGGCCGCAGAGCCTAGGGGCGGAGAGAGAGAAAGCAATTTATTTGAGGCCGACCATGGGTGGGTGGTGGGGTGATTGCCCCCCTGGGAGCGCTGGCGTCCTCGCCGGCCTCTGGGTTGCTCATGGCCTTGGTGCAGCGTCCTCTAAGTTCGAGACATGATCTCACGGACTTGGAGGCTACTAAACTGGTGCCGGCCGGACGCCAGCGCTCCCAGGAGGCAGGACGTCAGCTACCCCAGGTCTTGATCATCAACGTGAGCTGAGGGCTCATCTCGCTTTTTCGACTCCCATCCGTCCCCCTCCCCTGTCCTTCCCTCGTAATCGCAATCGAAGACTCCCCAACCGTCCTCTGAGTCGGAGCGATTCAGTAGGACAGTGGACAGTTGCGCAGCAGACTCTTGAGAAGTGCGAGGCGTGAGGAGCGCGCGTATTGAACTCAAATACGTAAGCGACGAACAACGAGGCACTTCACAAGAGGATCAAGCAAATGGCCGCTGGCCTACTGAATCGTTCCGGCTGAGTCCAAGCTATCCGATCGATAAGCCGTCGTCGCCCGCTCAGTCAGCGTTCCTTAACGGCTCTCACCCACGTTCTGATAAAGCCGGGCCAATCGATGAGCGTGCTCATCATAGGCAGACTCGAATAGCTCCACGGCCCTTGCCTTTCCGGCCACGGCACCTGCGGTGAGAACCTTGGGCGGATGACCGGCCTGGGTCATGCGCGCAGCCACCTCCGCCTTGATCGCATTCACCAACATGCACCCACCCACCGTGCTCCCGGGAGCAACGGGCGTATCCAATCCCTCCACGTTAACCATCGCATCTCCGACCGGAGCACCGGTGTCGAGCACCAGATCGGCAAAGTCCTGAAGCTTCTTGCCTCCGCCATGCTTGGTTTCGCTCGCCTCAGAATGCTGGCGGCTGATGATCGCCACGACCTTCACCCTCCTCCTTTGAAACTCCTCAGCCATCTCGATGGGGACAAGGTTGCATCCACTGGACGAAGCGACCAGGGCCGTGTCCTGTGGAGAGAGGTCGAAGTTTCGAAGGATGCGTCCGGCGAGACCGGAGACGTTCTCGAGGAACATCGCTTGCCGCTGGCCGCAGGCGCCGACGACCAGATTGTGAAAGCTCAGGCTCAGCTCGACGATCGGGTTGAACCCGGGGAATGATCCGTATCGTGGCCACATCTCCTCCACGAGAATCCGGCTGTGACCGGAGCCGAAGAGGTGCACCATCCGCCCGGCTAGGATGCTCTGTGCGAACCACTCAGAAGCCCTCTCGATCTCGGGCCACTGAGCCTGCACGACATCCACCAACTCGCGACAACGGGACAGGTACATCAAGCCAGGTTTCATAAGGGCCGGAAGCTAGCTTCAGCCCACCCCCCTTCGCAAGACTCCAGACAGACCGTCGCCAACCGAGACCAACCGAGGCCAACCATGATCACCATCTGCATCAACATCGCCATTGGATACGAGAAGCCGATCACGATTACGATTACGAGGGGCGGTCGTACCGGGCAATAGTGGAACAGGTCATTAGAAGCCAGGGGGCAACGCGCGAAAAATGTCGGAGAGATCGCATCGCCCCTGGGAGCGCTGGCGTCTCGCCGGCCTCCCACCGTTTCAGGGAGCATTACACCGCAGAGGCGAGAAATGAGCAGAGGAATTTTCGGATCGGAATTGAAATTCTTCTCTGCGCCCTTCCCATCTCTGCGGTGCAACCTCGGAGTCCCCGTCAACAACTTCGAGAAGCGCCGGTCTGAGACGGTCTGACGCCGGACTTCACAAAGCGCTTGAAGGAGCACCCGAGCGAGGCAATATGCGCGGGCGCTGCGCGATCTCAGTTGCTCCCATAGCTCAAATGGATAGAGCAGCGGTTTCCTAAACCGTTGATCCTGGTTCAATTCCGGGTGGGAGCACCAAGTTGATAAACAAGCAACAGGTGAGCACACTACAACGCTTTCTGGACGCTCAGGCGTCCTCCTACTCCCAGGCGCTCTCCGAGCTCGCATGCGGGGAGAAACGCTCCCACTGGATTTGGTACATTCTCCCTCGACTTCAGGGCCTTGGTCACAGCCGCATGTCGATGGACTTCGGGATCAACGGACGTCAGGAGGCGGCGGATTACATCGCACACCCCGTCCTGGGTGAACGCCTCATCCAATGCGTAAAGGCGGTTCTGAGACATCCCGGGAAGCAGGCTGTCGACATCTTTGGCGACATTGACGCGCAGAAATTCTGCTCCTGCCTCACATTGTTTCAAGCTGTGGCGCCACAGCACCCCTGCTTCGCAGAAGCACTGGAGGTGTTTTATGGAGGTCGAAAGGATGCTCGAACCTTGGAGTTGCTGAACCCGGCATCGGCTGACGAACGAAGGCTGTAGCTGACCTAAAGCTTCCTTCAACACGCGCGGTCGGCCTCGCAAGACCGATCCACGCTCACGTTAAACGAGCAGGGCTACAAGCGTGTGGATGGGATTCGCTGCCGCGCCCCCGGGCTCGTGCTTCCTCAACCCTGTCTGCATGGTTCATGCCCTGCATGAACCATCTGATCAGGGCGGCCTAGAACATCAGCTGAGCCCGACAGATAAGGCGGCCTTGGTTTCCATCGGTGGAATTCGCGTTGTTGCCAAGGTGATAGTTCAGCATGAGCTTCAGGTCGTTTCCTTTGATGAAGTAGTTCAAGCCAAACACCCACTCATCGGTCGTGTTGCCCGCAACACTGAGGTTGGGATCAAAGGAGGCGTACTGGATCGCAGCCTGCAGCTTCTTTGGAAGGACGTAAGCAGCCAAGGTGAGGTAATAGCCGTCCGCATTGAATTCCTGGGCCGGAATGCTGTCTGCGGTGCTGTAGTGCCCCCGAAAATATTCCGCCGCCACCTCGAAACGCCCGAACTCAAATGATGTATCGACCTCCCAAACCCGCCGGTCTCCTGCAAAGGTATTGCCTGTGAATCCAAAACCTCTCACGGAAACTGCGTCGTCCTTGCTCGAATAGGCGCTGGTGCCGACCGTCCACTGACTTTCCATTTCCCCAATCTTTCCTTTCCAGGGGATGCCGCTGATGCGTCCTGCATACATGAACTTCTCGTTGTCGTTAAAACCGTTGTTCTGTCCATTTCCGTTGAAGACGCCAACCGTGTAACTCAAACGTTCCGAGAGCACATCTCCCTTGACGGCCGCACCGATGTTGCGACTGGCCGAGAACATGTCGGTGGGAAGCGAACGTTCAGCAAACAAGAGCTTGGAAGCTGAAATCTGATACTCACGACTGAAGGGGGTCTTGAACTGGCCCACTCGGATATTTGCATAGTCGTAGCGTTGCCACTGCAGATAGGCATCAAGGGCGTAGGCGCGATAACTTGCGTTCTCGCGAAGATTACCGTTGCCGAACTCCCCCTCGAGCTTCCAGGCAAAGTGCTCTGCGAACTCGCCAGAGACGTTCAAACGTGCACGCCGCAGGAGGAACCGATCGTTGTCCGTCTCAAACCGGCTGTCAGGTTGATCCCCCGCCTCGAACTGAGTCTGGATGATGCCTCCGATCTTGATCTTGTTCTCTTTTCCACCCGCTCTGATCACGACTGAATCTTCCTTTCCTCCACCTCCGCCTTTGAGCTGCTGTTTGAGCAAGGCATTCTCCTGCTGAAGGGCCTTAACCTGACTTTCGATGGCCTTGAGGCGTTCCTCAAGACCTGGATCCGCGGCTGAAGCAGTGAGGGTACAGAGCAAACCCAGGGCGCATCCCCAGGACACTGCTCTCGGCAACGAAATGCTGCCGGTCGAACTCGAAGCTCCCAGAACGGGTGTATTTAGTTTCATACACCGTGCCAATCGACTGGAGGGAGAAAGGCTTGAGTCCGAAAACTGAAAGCGGGCATCAGACGCCTGATGCATGTCAGCAATTCGCCCGAACCGTCTGGCCGAAAGGCAGGCTCACTCCCGGTTGAGACGGAAAAAACGGACGTTGTCGGCAAGCGGAAGTCTGAGCATCCAGAATCCACCTGCCGCCAGGGGAGTCCCGGGCACCTGCCGCCAGCTCGAACTCTGCGGCTCCGTCGATGTCTCAAGTCGAAACCCTCCCGCTGTCCCAGGCCAGAGCAGTTCCACCCCGTCACCCGTCTGTCTGATCTGCAAAGGAGGACGCGAATGAGGATCACGGAACACATGCCAGACAACGAGCTCGCCGAGGGCACCCGCAGGGTCATTTCTCACCCGTGGGCTCTCAATTCGGACGGATGCCTTCAGAACGTTGGTCCCATCGCCCAAGGAGCTTCCGATCAACTCAACAGCCGTGACATCTGTTGTAGCCAGAGGTGATGCGTTCAGGGTCCACTCGACATGAACGGCATCGTCAGGGGCAGCGAAAGTCTCGAGAGAGAACCGTTGCGGAAGGAAAGCGGACACCGGGACAGCCGCGGATCTGAGGGGGGCTGTCGATCGGACAACACCCAGCCTGGTGAAGACGTTCAAGGTGAGTGACTCCGCACAGACCTCGCAAAATGGCCTGTTCAGTCTGCGCATCTTGCACTCATAACGCGGCCGGTACCATCCTTGAGCGTGGTAATGGGCACCCTCAAAAAGTCCCAGCAGATTGCGAAAGGGCAGCGAATCACTCGTGGGGATGGGAGTGCTGGCGAGCACCCATTTCCTCCACTTCAACAACTCACGTCGGATCTCACGCGTGGTGTTGGGCTCTTCGATGTCCGGGTAACCCGGAAACGGATCAGAGTACTCATCACCGAGCCGGGCAAACGAATGTCCCATCTCATGAGCCGCAAGCTCTGCAGCAGCGCTGTTCGCGGAGATGACCAGGATGGGACCACCCGACCCTCCATAGTCGGAGTCGTTTACGAGTACAGCAGCCACATCGTACTCGGGGATAAGCTGCATCAACAACCGATTCACCTTTCCCTCCCCGTCCTCCGGGCTGCGATTGACGTCGTTGGGAGGGATGGTGAGCAGACGATCGATGCCAAAGCTCCTGTAGGTGCTGTTGAAGTAGGTATCCCGCTGGATTCCAAGCTGAGGCTTGTCTGCGCCCGCCTCCCTCGACTCGACAAAAATCCCGAAGACGTTGAAGTAACGCTGATAGGACGAGAAAGGTGGCGCCCCGAGGATGCCGTTCGCAGCACGACGAGCATGCGTCTCGAACAATTCCTGGTCCAGTCGAGTATAGCCTTCAGCGAGCATCACCAGATTCAGCGACGTGGAGATTGGCCCATTGGTCACCAGAACCAGCAGCTGACCTTCGGAAGCCCCGGCCCGGAAAAGTCCAACCAGGAGCAGATGAAAATAGAGCACAATCTGCAGGCGCCTCGGATTCATGGCACAACAGCAGTGGATGGAACCGGATGGCGAAGAAGAATCGGGCGCCTATTCACGCCTCCGGCAAGGGTGGGACTCTCTGGACCGAGGATGAGTATCTCCCTAACGCCTTCGCTCAGGGGAACCCGGAGCATCAACTCCGCCTGAGGAAGCCGCTTTGTGGTGCCAGCCAGACCGGATCCTTCAGCATCGGATGGATACTCATAGCGTCGCAACCTGGGATCTTCGAGAGACGAGGTCCAAAGGGTTTTACCCACGCCATCAGTGAGCTGCACCTGATGGGTTCCGCGACGGTTTACCGCCGGTTTCATCGGCCCTTTTACACCCCGGGATTCCAGCACCTGAACGCCGGTGTCGGTCCAACGGAGGCGCAAGAGGACGTAATGTGACTCTGCACCCAGAAGGGAGCTTGAAATCGCAATCAGCATCCAACCGACGGCAAGCGAGAGGGCGAGAAATCCATGCGAGCCGAGTGCAGCGCGGGATGGAAACCCGCTGATCTGGGGAACGCGACACCGTTTGGCGACTGGGTATGACATAACAAGAGCGGGGCGTTGAATTGTCTCATCCAAGGCCCGGTTAGCGCTGTTCACTGTCACTCAAAACCAGATTCCATGCAAACGGACTAGCACCTCGGGAGTTGGGTGAGAACAAAGGAGGCACCTAACTGAGAATCAGCTCGGGGGTTACCTTGGAACTAGGGCTTGCATTCGCGATTGGAAGGCCGTTCCAATTCATCTCTCCTGACCCCAGACCGCGGTCCAATGAATGATTCTCAAGAGCAGCCAACGATGACCCAAACTGACGGGAACGCGGAGACGCGATGTGAACTGTGCGGTGGTCAGGACCACTCGGTGGTCGCCACGGTTGATCGGGACGGACATCCTTTGCGCACAGTGGCTTGCAGAGGCTGCGGACTCGTATTCTCAAGCCCCAAGCCTTCCTCCCAGGAGTTGAGGGACTATTACCAACGGCGCTACCGGGTAGAATACAAGGCGACCTTCGAGCCAAGACCCAAGCATGTTGTCCGCGCCGGCAGGGTGGCAATCCACCGCGTGACCCGGCTGGTCGATCTTCTCAAGGCATCGGATCGGGCGGTGGATCTGGGCGCTGGGGGAGGCGAAGTCGTGTTCATGCTGCGGGCTTGCGGGGTCGATGCGATTGGAGTCGAGCCCAATGAAGGCTATGCCCGCTTCGCCTCTGAGAAGCTTGGATTGCCTGTCTCTCACGGCTTCTACGAGGACGCTCAGATCCCACCCGGATCGGTGGATCTCGTCACCTGCTTCCATGTCATGGAGCACGTCGAAAGCCCGCTTGATGCGCTTGCGCGTGCCCGATCCTGGCTCAGGGTCGGCGGAAGAATGGTTGTGGAGGTCCCGAATGTGGAGTCCACGTGTGAGTGGCCGGGTCGGAAATTTCACAAGGCGCACCTCTGGAACTTCAACGTGGCGACCATGGAAGGCATGGGGAGAAAGGCTGGATTCAGCGTTGAGCGAAGCTATGTCTCGTCAGACGGGGGAAATCTGACGGTGATTTTCGTCAACTCCACAAACGAAAGGTGTTCGACTCATGCCATCCCTGGAAATTTTGACCGTGTGACCGCGAGCCTGCGAACACACACCAACGCGTCGCACATGCTCAGCCATCACCCCTATACGCGGGTGTTCCGGAAAATCCAAAAGAGCTTCAGTGAATCCAGTGCCGTCAAGGCGGCGACATCAGCCTTGGAATTGCTCAAGATTGAGTCGAGAGCTCTTCCTCAGCTTCCATCACGGCCGGCAACCGCCGCGACCCCCGGGCCTGCCAGCTGAACGTCCCGCCCGGCTTTCAAGCCTGAGCGGGACGGTTTCAAGACGGATCAAGGTTTGCGGACCCGATAGAACTTGGCGACGCCTTCCGCTGGAAGGAGCACAAAGCTGCTGCCTTCCGCCGATTGGACCGCTGCGCTAACCACCTCCCATGGGCCATTGGCGTTGCTTGAAGATTGCAGCACAGCGCCCTCGACACGCGATGGCCAGGCAAGTCTGACGTTTGCCCCTTGCAGACTGACCTCCACGCTGAAAGGCCGGGCGTCGAGTTCCACATCCACACGCACTTCGCTGCGATTGTTATTGGCGAGGATATCAACGGTTGTCGATGTGACCACAGCTTCAGCCGTCAACTGCACGTCTGCGACAAAAGGCCTGACGACAGCTTCAAACTGCCTCGTTTCTCCTACTGCGAGAGCACCTGCGGTGAAACGAAGAATTCCTTCCGAAGGGAACAGGCCTTCAGAAGCCGAAACGAACTCAACGTCTGAGGGGAGGGTGACGAGCACCTGGACGCCTGCTGCGGGTGCCGGACCGTTGTTCGATGCGACGATCGCGAACGTCAGAGGCTGATTAACCGATCCAACGCCGTCTCGAGCGACGATCTCAACTCCCACATCAGTGCCAGTGGGAAATCTTCCCAAGCCGGAAACCGTTATCTGCCAGCCATTGCTGAGTTCGCCAGCCAGCGTTGGTGTGTCGTCCTGCACATAAAGGGACCAGGGTCCGTTCGGATCAATGGCACCGAAGTTAAGACTGCCGCTTCTGTAAGGAGCGTCAGGTGCGGGGGATCGGAACACATCCGTCAGCTCGGCGTTGCGGGGGCGGAAGAGTCCGGTGAACAAGCGGTTCGTCAGATTCAATTCAGCCGGAGCAGCATCATCCAGGGTGATGTTGATATTGTTCACAGCCTGTTTCCCGCCGACGTCGGAGAACACCACAGACTTGTCGCCATTCGGCCCGACCAGGAGCATATCAAGGTGATCGGGGGCTGGGTGGGTCAAGCCTTGCAAAGTCATGACGACCTTGTTGGCGAGACCTGCAAACCCTCTCACATCGATGATGGACGGATAAGGATTGGCAACACCCAGCTCAGGGATCTGGATTCGGGTGGTGGCTGCGAAGGATCTAGATTGAGGACCGATCGGGATGGGCACCTGCACGACGCCCAGTTCCGTTCCTCCATCGCGTATCTGCAGGAGCAGGACGATGGAATTCCCCGACTGAGCGCTGTTGGAGAAAGTAAACGGCCGAGATGCCGCCGAGCCTCCACCTTTCAAGGTCCCATAGTTTTGAGTCGCCGATGGGCTGACAACACCGCTCTCCGCCAGCAATTCAGCCGTCACGTTGGTAGTGTCTGCGGTTCCACTGTTGTGCAACGCGATCATCACGGTGGCTTGCTCACCGGGCTCTATGACCAAGTTCCCATTCTGATCTGAAACAAGGGCGATCGCAGCAAACTCGATTCTCTCAAAGTCATCGTCGGTGATGGTCACCGTCGCCACAGCGCGACCGAGGCGCAGGTTACCCTCCAACTCTCCGAGCACAACGGTGAACTGCTCGGCGGATTCACGGAAAGGATCATTGATCAGCGGGATCGAGATCTCGATCGAGTTTTGGCCCGGGGCGAAGCTAACCCGTTGGCTGAAGTCGGCGAAGTCAGCACCAGACTCTGCCGACCCCGACACAGCCGACACTCGCAATGACCCCACGGAAGCAGGCAACCCCTGACGGGTTAGAGTGAAGGACACCGTACCATCGGCTTCCGCAACCACCCGAGTCGCCGGAGTGATCTCAACGGTCGCTTCATTGTCGAGAATCGAAAGTCTGGATCGGGTCAAGCCGCTCAGATCAACCCCCGGGGAGGCACCGGTGATGCGCAACTGAACGACCTCGTTACCCTCGTCCAGGCTATCTTCGATGATCCTCACAGAGTGTGTGACGGTGTTGATCCCTGGCGCGAAATTCAGGGTAACGGCCCCTCCCACATAATCCTGCCCCAGCGTGGCCGTACTGCCTGCGACACCGACATCAAGAGTCACTTCGAATGCAATCTCCGAGGCCCCTGCCCTGCGGAGGGTAATGATGGCATCCCCTGCACCTTCCCCGATCGAGTAATCGGAGGCGGAGAAGACCACGCCAACGCCGGCAGAACGTTCATCGCCCTGGATTCTCCCCAGCCTGCTGCGCGGGATCCCATTGAGCGTACTGAATTCGCCTCCCAGATCTATCTTGGAGCCACTGTGCACAAGAACGGCTCGAACGGAGGCATCCGCAGCCTCTCCGACATCGAAGCCCGCATCCAGATCCCCGCTTGGGAGCAACCTTGCATAACGATTGCGAGGAGCGGTTCCGAGAGAGGTAAATCGGCCGCCAAGAACGGTGCGATTAGCGCTGTCCACCTGGATGGAAAGGACAGCGTCATTCGGTGATGGCAGCGTTGCCTCACCCGCGATTAACGCCCCGTCCGGGTTCAGAAAAGCGAGGTTACGGGCTGGCTGTCCTTGGTACGAAGAGAAGAATCCCCCAACGACCAACGTGCCATCGCTGTGGATCCCCAGCGCCCTGACCACACCCTGAAAGCCCTGGCCAACCACAAATGACGTATCACGGGCACCGTTCGAGAGCAGTCTGACGAGGCCACGGGCCTGCGTCCCGCCTGCATCCTGGAAGTCACCGCCAACGACAATCCTGCCATCGGCCTGAACGGCAATGGCGTGGACGGGACCACTCAAGGCAACAGAGAAGCCGACATCGAGTGCTCCGTTGGGCAATAGCCTCGCAAGTCTCAAGCGAGGCAGAGTGCCGATGTTCAGGAAGTCTCCACCGATCAGGATCCTGCCATCGGGCTGCACGGCAATGGCACGAACTGCGCCATCCGCAAAGCTGGTAGCATCGAACTGCGCATCCAGATCTCCATCCTGCTCAAGCCTGGCCAAGCCAGAGCGGAAGACTCCGCGGACCTGGGTAAAGGTCCCACCGAGGATGACCTTGCCGTCCGCCTGGGAAGCCAGGGCGAGGATCGAACCCTCGGCGCCAAGTCCAGGATTGAAGCCGGTGTCGAGGCTTCCAGCGGGGGTGAGTCGTGCTACACGGCGAAGCGACAGCCCGTTGACCTCGAGGAATTCCCCACCAAAGACGACACGGCCGTCTGGCTGTGCAGTGAGGGCATTTACTGCACCATCAATCGTGAAGCCCGAGACAGATCCGAACACAACACTACCCGGTCTCTCGTCATCGAAAATGTTCACAGGCGCCTGGGTCTGTGCTCCGAGCCGGACCGATGCGTTGATAAATACAGCGCCCGGCACTCTTGGGTTTGAAAGAGTTACGGTGAACTGCTCGTTCCCTTCACCCAATGTGTCATCCAATATCGCCACTTCGATGACTGCATTGGTCTGG
>VHDG01000016.1 GCA_016871475.1 Verrucomicrobiota bacterium | reverse complement strand
GACATACGATTTCAAGTGGTGGCAGATGGAGACGCTCTCCGTATCCGGAGGCTACAACCCCGAGTATCAATCCAGGATGCAATCCCTGATGCTGGATCGACGCGAGGTGCTCACGCGCTATCTGGGTGACAACTGGGAGCAGGAGGATCGGCTGCCTTCCTTGGCGAACCATGCCGTTGCCCTGACCGGGCCCGTGCTCGGGGCGATGCCCCTGGATATCTATATTGGCGTGCAGGAAATCTGTGCCCGATCTGTATCCCGTCACCAGGATTACCTCATGGGCCGCTTCAACGAGGGTCAATCGACCAGCCAGGTCGAGCTCGCTCGCTTACGCGACATGACCCGGAAGGATCTCTCGGTGATTCTCGATCGCCCGCAGCTGGAGGAGTTCCTCCTCCGGTTCTCTCACAATTCCAGCAAGCTCCGACAGGATCTGCGGGGCATGGGGATTGGTCCCGAGGAGTTTCGAAAGATATTTCGCGCGACCGACCAGATCGATCATCAGATTCAGCTGGAGTATGGGGGTGAGGAGGCGCTGGGAGCGCGGCAGCGGGAGCAGTTGACGCGCCAGCGCGACCAGGCGTTGTCCGAGGTTCTGGGGCAGGAGCGATATGCCCAACTCATACTGAGTCGCGACCCGATGTATCGCCAGGCTCAGCTCATGGTGATGCAGTCCGGCGCTCCGGAAACTTCGACCCAACCTTTGTTTGAACTCTATAAGCAGAGCCAGGCACGGCGAAATCAGGTCCAGGCCAATGCGACGATGACCGCGGACCAGAAGCAATCGGCTTTGATCCAGATCAACCAGGACCACCAACGCGAGCAACGCCGGCTGCTTGCCCCGAAACCGACCTCCCCGTAATTCCCCTACGCGGGGGAAGGGTCTCCCGGGGCCATCCCCTGGAAGTTGGCCCGCCGGGCCCGAGCTTGTGGCGGAGAGTGTGGCGTGGCTCATTATCCACGTGATCTCCCTTGTCCTCAGCAAACTGGCGTCCAGCTCCTTACTGCCCATTCGTCGCGCGGTTTGGCGATGCACACTGCTCGCGCTGGCTGCGGGGCTTTCATGCAGCCCTCTGGTGGCCAAGCCCCGCAAGGGCGCCGCTCCGAGGCCGGGCGACTGGGAGGTCCTGTACTCCGGCAAGACACATCAGCTGCGGGGATACAAGCTGTATGACTTTCCGCGCCGGAGTTGGAAGATCGAACGCGGCGAGCTCAAGACGATCGCAGGTGGGCCGAAGGTGGATCTCATCAGCCTGGAGCTTTACGAGGACTTCGAGCTGGAAGTGGAGTGGCGGGCTGGGGCAGGAGCGGAGAGCGGGATTCTCTATCGAGTGATCGAGGATTACGGGCCGAGCTCGGACAGCGGACTCGAGTATCAGATTGCAGGGGAAGGGGAAGCCGGGCTCGCGGGCACGAAGCGTGGGACCGGAGCGTTGTACGAGCTGCAGGCACCCCAGGCATCGACGGTGAGCCGGGCTGTGGGCGGCTACCATCTTTCAGTCATCAGGATGTCGAAGGGGCAGATCGAGCACTGGTTGAACGGAGTGCAGCTGATGAGTGTGTCGTTGGACAGCAGTGAATTCCAACAGGCCCTGGTGGGAAGCCCGTTCAGATCATTGCCGCGTTATGGTCGCGAGAAGGCCGGCCATGTCTGCCTCCAACACACGGGTCACGAGGTGTCATTTCGATCCATCCGTGTTCGCCGGCTCGGGCAGCAGGAGATCTCCTCCCGCTGATCTTTGCCAGCCTCCCCTGCATCCAGGGGAGCATTAGCAGGCTGGGAGGTTTGAAGGACATGGATTGCCGGGGATTTGGTTTTGCACGGCACGGCTCGGAGTGGCTAAGGTTTCTCCTGTGGATCATGGACCCTGGAACGGCCTTTCGGATGAGCAACTGCTGGAGAAGCGTATCTCCCAGCTCAAGCTCCAGTTGCAGGATTCCCATCTGCAGCCCTTGATCGAACAGCTCCATCGAGAGCTTGCCGCAAGGAACCTGACCTTTCATCCCCCCTGTCACGTGGGTGATGAATGGTTTGTCCCGGTCGGCATTCCTGCCATCTACATCCCGTTCTTTCTTGTTCACGAGCGGTTGGAAAGGCTGGAACGACGGTTTCTGCTGGAGGTGGAGGGTGATACCCCCGGGGCGTTCATGAAGCTCCTTCGTCACGAGGCGGGTCATGCCTACGCCTACGCCTATCAGCTCTATCGGAAGAAGCGTTGGCAGCGCATGTTTGGACTGACCTCCTTCGAGGAGACCCCCGCTTATTACCGGCCTCGCCCCTACAGCAAAGCCTATGTGATTCACCTGGACGACTGGTATGCCCAGAGCCATCCGGATGAAGATTTCGCAGAGACCTTCGCCGTCTGGCTGACCCCCGACTCGGACTGGCAGGAGCGGTACAAGGATTGGAAGGCGTTCCACAAGCTGCAATATGTGGATGAGCTGATGAAGGGACTGGCCGGGATGAATCCGACTCACGCCCCCGCATATAAGCCGTCGGATTACGACTTCCTCAACATCAAGCTCAAGAATTACTACCTACGGAAACGCAAGGAGCAGGAAGAGACGTATCCCGATTTCTACGACCAGGATTTGCGTCGGCTGTTCCCAGCCAATCCAGATGATGCCGGATCTGTTCGCGCAGCCACGTGGCTGAGGCGGCATCGGCGTCCGCTTCTGAACTCGATCTGCGAATGGACGAAGGATCGACGATACCCCGTCGCCAAACTCCTCAAACGTCTGATTGAGCGGTGTGACGATCTCAATTTGGCTCTCAAGTCCTCCGAGATGGATCCGAGTCTTCATGTGTCGGCCTACATCACCACGCTGGTGATGAATCATTTGTTTACCGGCAAGTTCAAGCGAACGAAGTAACACTGATTGAAACGCAAGCTGACCATCCTGGCGCTGTTCGATGCGATCTCACCCACGTCGCTGGATCAAGATCTGTCCGCGGAACTCAAGACCGAGGACTGGAAGACAGAGGCAAACGTATTGAAGGCATTGCAGGAACTGGGGCACGAGGTTCAGTTTCTTGCTCTGTTCGACGACATGGACCTCCTGCGCCAGAAGCTCCAGTCGTATCAGCCGGATGTCATCTTCAACCTAGCCGATCAATTCAAAAACAATCGCGCCTTTGACCAGAACATAGTCTCGGTTTTGGAGATGCAGGATGTTCCCTTCACCGGATGCAGCTCCATCGGTCTCACCCTGTGCAAGCAGAAGGGGATCTCGAAAAAAATCCTGGGCTATCATCGAATCCGGGTGCCGGAGTTTGCGGTCACCCCTCGTGGGAAACGTCTGACCAGACCCAAGCGCCTGCAGTTTCCTGTTGTGATCAAGCCTCTGAAGGAAGAGGCATCGCTGGGCATCTCTCAGGCATCCTTCGTGGAATCTGATGAGGCTTATCACGAGCGGATACAATTTCTGCACGAGAAGTATCAGTCCGATGTGATTGCGGAGGAGTATATCGAGGGCCGGGAGCTCTATGTGAGCTTGATGGGCAACCGCCGCCTGGAAGTGTTTCCGATCCGGGAGTTGGTCTTTCAGGAGGTGCCGCCGGACGAGCCGAAGCTCGCAACCTACAAGGCCAAGTGGGACGAGGATTACCGGACGCGCTGGGGTTTGAGGAATCAGTTTGCCGAGGGGTTGGATCCGGCCCTGGAGGGAGAGATCGTGGATTTGTGCAAGAGGATCTATCGATTGCTGGTGCTGGATGGCTACGCGAGGATTGATCTTCGGCTGACCCCCAAGGGCGAGATTTGCTTCATCGAGGCCAATCCGAATCCGATCCTGGCAGCCGACGAGGACTTTGCCCTCTCGGCCGGGAAGGCGGGCGTGTCCTATCCGGCGCTGATGGATCGGATCTTGCGCCTGGGGATGTCTGCGGTTCGGGATTGAGCCTCTCCGGTGGCTTTTTTGGCAAGAGCGTTGGCGAGGATTGGGCTCTGCCCGAACGGCTTGCGTCGGGCGCGACCGCAAAATTCCACAATTAAGGGCTTGCAACCGAGGCTTTGGCAGCTACTTTTTCCCCTCTTTTTTAAGCGAGCACCTTTATGGCACGAATCTGTGAATTGACCGGCAAGCGCCCCACCAAGGGCAGCATCATTTGGCGAAGTGGTAAGGCGAAGAAACAGGGGGGCATTGGTACCCACGTTACCGCCATCACCAAGCGCCGTTTCCTACCCAACCTCCAACGCGTAAAAGCGATCATCGACGGCGAGGTTCGTTATATCCGCGTCGCTGCCAGTGCCATCAAGAAAGGCTTGGTCACCAAAGCTCCCAAGCGGAGCTGGAAGAAGCCGCAGGCAGCCGCTGCCAAGAAGTAATCGGGATCCCTTCAGATCTCACCCCGTTTTCGTAGCCCGGCCAGTGCCGGGCTTTTCTTTTCCGTTTCACTCCAAGCTGTCTGCCCCTCCGTAGGACGTCTCGCTCAGATGGTCGATGAGCGGGGGGCTTCACCGCGCGAAATAACTCCTGCAAAGCCGTGGGGTCCAGTTCCCATTCGGATGCTTTCGCTCCAACCCGCAGTTCGGTTCGTGGCCGTAAAATGGAAGCGCCCGGAGGATCCACTTGAGTGGGTGTTCATCCGTGGGTGAAAAGGTTTGTGAGCAGAAGTCGAAATGCCACGAGAATGGCAAACGCCAGCACCAGGGAATCGAACAGGCGTTGGGGAAGCTTGGACACGATCCATCGGCCGGCGAACAGGCCCGCCACGATGCAGGGGATCAATGTGCAATTGAACAGGAGGCTCTTCGCATTGATGAGTCCCATGTGCGCGCTGAAAGGGACCTTGAACAGGTTGATCAAGAGAAAGAACCATGCGCTCGTTCCCACGAACACTTCCTTGGGCAGGCCGACTGCCACCAGATAGACGCCCATGACGGGGCCAGCGGCGTTGGCGATCATCGTGGTGACGCCCGCTGCAAACCCGACACTCAGCGCGAAGCCATGCGAATGCGGAAGGCGGGTGAACGCTTCCGGCTTCCAGGAACGCACGAGCTGCATCGCTGCAAGCACCAGGATGATGGCGCCAATCACAGGCTGGAAGTGCGCATCAGGCAGCCAGCGCAGAACACCACAACCGACCAGCACCCCAGCCATCGCAGGTGGAATCGTCTTCGCGATGTGAGCCCAAGACGCATGGCGTCGAAAGAGAATGATGGCACCCACATCCCCGGCCACCAGCATCGGGAGCACAACACCCGTGGAGGCCACTCCTGGAAAGAGCCACGCGAAGATGAGCACGTGCAGGAGGCTGATTCCAGGCAGGCCGCTCTTCGATACGCCGATGCCAAATGCGGCCACGCAGGCCATGGCCCATTGAACAGCTGTGAAGTCTGGAAGGTACGGAGCGCCGGAGCTCATGGATCAGCGTCAGCACGGAAGAACATGCGACGGCCTCTCGGGTCGATGAGAGTGGGTGAGACCGCACCCTCCACCGGCACGAAGGGGCCCTTGAGCGAATCGGAGACTGACAGCCGACCTGTGAAGGTGACCGTGATCTGGCCATCCGGAGTGAGTTCGAAAGCATGGAGTCCGGTTCGGAAAACGCGCGAGATGTAAGCACGCAAGGAATCCGGCTGCGAGCCACCGACCAGAGCCCTGTTCCCTTCCAGATCGAGCGTGAACCATTCAATGCTTGAGGCTCCCGTCGTCTCATACCACAAAAGTCTGAAAGGATAGACACCCGGCTTGATGATTCGCAGGTAGAACAGCGAATCCGCAGCGGATCGCTCCCCATTGAAGCTCCCCAGATCGATGGAAGGCCCGCCAGGCTCGCCCCCCGCAACCAACTCGAAACCGTCATCGCAGTGCACGCCCATCCAGTACACACCCGCTGCGGGGAACTCCACGTAGGTTAGGCATTCCGTTGCGAAATAGTCGTTGGACAGGATCCCTTCCCGAACCGTTCCCGGGATGCCAGGGACCGGACGATCCGGTTGCTCCAGCGGTCCCTGGGCGGTCGCCCTGAAATGACCCGCTGGAGACCCTGTCTGGTCGAAGTTTACAGACGGTACGATGAAGGAGCCGTCGTCGGTCTGCCCCGAGGGATTATGAATGGAGACCCCAAGAGCTCCCGTGAGCTGGTTCTCAGCCTCCACGACGGTTCCTCCGCGGGGTTCAATCAGCTGATGGGTTCTCCAGCGCATCCCGGGATCCGTGCCGCTGCCGATGGATGTGGCCAACTCGGGAGGTAACGTGGGGAACTCCTGCACGGTGAACACCAGGTTCTCCTCCATGAGCTGGCCACTCGTGGTGAAGAAGCGAACCCGGAGTCGGTGGGACGAGCCAGAGAAGAAGGGCTGACTTCTGCGGTAATCTGCCAGGATCGATCCTCCCGAACGGTTCAGGCTGCGGGGTTGGATGGGCCGTCCATTCAGCACCAGCGTCACTTCCTTGGATTCATCAATTTTCATCCACGACGTCTCAGTTATCACGGCCAGAACGGTGGAGGGTGTGGAGAAGACAGAAACGTAACCGGGGGTGGTGAAGGGCAGGGGCTCTTCGATGACTCGTCCGTCCAGAGTGGCGAATTCGACGAAAGCGACATAGTTGGACCGCGGCGGAAAAACCTCCGGGAATCGATTGTGCGTGATCCAAAGGGATGAGCCTCTGCGGCTGCGCGCGATGGGAATGTCTCTCTGGTCATTGATCCGCACCCGGATCGGTTTGGCAGTATCAATCCCTTTGCCCAGACCCTCGCTGATTCGAATGCCGAGGCTGGACCCATTGTTGGTAATGGCGCTGGCAAAGGGAGGGAAGCCGATCGTGATGTTATCCAGCGCCCACCACCAGTCGTTCGCCGCGGTCAAGAATCCGAAACGGAGTTGAAGCCTGGTGGCGTCAGCGGGATTCCGCAGCGGGAGGGAAAGGATCTCGTTGATGAACCTGCCGTCCGCATGGAAATCCGGGCTATCGGGATCCGAGGAAAACTTCATGATCTGAACGGGGTCGCCTCCATTGTAGGAAGCCCAAAGAACGGCGGTCTGGTTGTTGGTTGGGAAACCGTCTGCATCAACGGGAAAGCCGGGAAGGCCATCATCGAAAGCCTCGGGCCGCCACGAGGAGTCCATGACGAGCAGAAGGGTGTTGGAGCTCGCCGTCCCCAAGGGGATCTCAGGGGTGGTGATGAATTGATTCAACAGGCCTACCGGATGAGGACCATCCTCCCACTCGTCCGAGTCAGAGATGAGAATCGTTCCCTGCCCATGACGGAACTCGGATCGCTTTTGATCGCCCGAGCTTCGGATCCACCAGTCCTTGTTCGCAAAGGACCAACCGGCCCATTCCGGCATCCCGAACTTGTCGGTTCCGATTCCAGGCACTTGCGAGTCGTCCAACGTCCAGTCGGGGGGGGCGATGTCGGTCCAGACGAGCCCCCCGGGTTCGGTCTCCCGGACGGGAGCACCCAGGGGAAGAGAATCGAAGGTTTCGAAGAAAATCCTCTGGGCTTTTGAAGAGGGCACGAGCACGAAGACGACAAGGAATACAACCGCCCCGAGCACCCGAAACTGCCGGAGACAAAGGGAGTGGTGGGGGGGATGAACGAACGTCATGGGAGGCGGCTTTGTTGAACCACGGTCGGTTTCAACAACCTCAAGCGTGGTGCACTACCGGATGGTCATGAATCTATCAGTCGGTTACGTCAGGGCTCCGTGAAGCTGCCATCATGGACCGATGCGATCAACTGAAAAACCTGGGGCTCACGCTCGTTCGAAAACCTCGCTCATTCGCAAGGCCATGGCCCTGCTGCTGAACTGTTTTTGGACGGCTGTTTTCCCGGTCTCGCCCAGCCTCTTGGCGGCGTCAGGTGACTGCGCCAGATCGACATAGACCGCCGCAAGGGCCTCCTCGGTGTCGTCGCACATCACTCCCCCTCCCGTGGCATCGACGAGCTCAGGAAAGGCGCAGCAGCGGTTCTGAACGACAGGCGTACCAGCCGCCATGGACTCCAGCACATAGAGCCCGAAGTCCTCCTTGTAGCGCACCGGCACGGACAGGAAGCTCAGCGATTTAAGAAACTGGATCTTATCCGGACGGCTCAGGTTCGGATGGAACTCGACATCCTGCATGGCCCCGGCTTGTGCGAGATCGCGTTTGCATTCCTCCACGAGCGGCAAATCCGAGGGGCCACATGCGCCGCCGATCTTCAGGCGGAGGCTCGGCACCTTCCGCCTTGCAATCAGGTATGCCTTCACCACCCGGTCCAATCCCTTCTCCCGGCACATGCGTGCAAAGAAGCCGAGAGTGGGGCGTGAGGGTTGAGGGCGGGGCGATTCAACATCGTACCCGTCCAGGCTGATGCCGCTATGAACCACACTGAGCTGTCCTGGCCGAAGCTTGAGCCGCTCGGTCATGATGTCGCCGTAATACTTGCTGGGCGCCACGAAGCGATCGACTTCGCGTGCTCGTTCGATGATCTCGTCCCAGCATTGCTGGCTGTGTGGTGAACCGAGATCGTCCAGGAATTGATCTTCACCCTGAAGTGAACAGACCACACGGGTCGTCAGGGTGCGCTTCAACTCCCGGGCCATGCCGATCAGCATGCCGTTGGAAAGGCAGACCGCGTCGGTTTTCTGCTGTGCTGCCAGCCAGGTTGTCAGCTCCCTGAGTTCCCGGGCGTGCCTCCCTTCCTCGCCTCGAATCATGGAGAGCGTCATCTCCCCGACGTCCGAGGCATGGGTCTTTGCGGCCTTTCCTCCGGCCCACTTCAACAGCCTGGGGTGTGAGACCAGTTGTCGGAACCAGTTCGGGGCATGGCTGAAAAGGGAGGACTGCTGTTGCAGATAGACATTGATCCCTCCGAAGAACACGGGGGCCCCGGCGCTCTCGTCAGGCTCATCCAACGTCATCGGAAGGTAGAGCGGAAGCATCAGGATCGTATGCCCCAGCGCTCGTAACTCCCGGACCATGGTGTTGTCCCGAAAGCAATTGCCGCAATACATGCCTCCGGCTCCGGGCGTGATCTGGACCAAGTTCATTGAGCGGCAACCGCAGCCTCCCGGCTCACCAGGGGCTGGCCTATCGGCAAATCGTCAGGGATGGGAGCCCACTCTCGTATGGCGTCCCATAGACGGCTGAAGTCCTTGTTCACGTCGCCCGAGAGGCAGTCGGTGATGTCCGCGCCAAGATGAGGATACTTGTCGGTGACCTGACGGAAGCTGAAGTTCGGATTGTAGAACGCGTACACCAGCTTGCGCATGTTCTCGATGCCTTCGCGCAACGTATTGGCGTAATCGGTGAATCGCTCCGGGGATACATCGCCCGCGGCCAGCGCTGCGTGGACGGCATCTCCCGCCATCACACCCGACTTCAGAGCGAGCATGAGGCCCGAGGAAAAGACGGGGTCCAGAAATGCGAACGCGTCCCCCACAAGCAGCAAACCCTGGGATCCGCAGTGCTTGCTATGGAACGAGTATTCGTTTGTCAGATAGTAATCGCCGACCTGCTGCCCTGTGGAGAGGTGATCCTGGATCCATGCGTTCTGTGTGACCTCGCGATGGAAGATGTCCTTGGGCGATTTCACTCCACCCCGCGTGAGGTATTTGCCTTCTGCCACAACCCCCACGCTGACCATGTCGTCGTGTTGGGGAATGTGCCAGAACCAGCCTTTTTCGGGCACGAAGGCGACGGTGGTGGCGCCCTCTGCGATGTCAGGTTCCCGCTTCGAGCCCTTGTAATAAGTCCACACGGCGACCTTGTTCAGGTAGGGATCCTTGGTGCGCCAGCCCTGTCGAACCGTTGAGAATGCCTCCTTGCCGCTGCAATCAAGAGTGATCGGCGCCCGGAATTCCCGTTGTGTTCCATCCCGAAGTTCCGCTCGGACACCCACCACGGCTTCGCCCTCTTTCAGGAGTTCAGTGACCCGTGTCTCCTCCAGGACTGTGGCGCCCTTCTCCCGGGCGTTGTCCAGGTTGAGTTGATCGAACTCGGATCGCAGCACCTGCCAGGTTTGAGCGATGGTCTCCCGGTCGTATCGGGTGAAGAAGTAGAAAGGCTGCGAGGCTGAGCCCGACGGGGATACGAACTGGACGCTGTATTTTTTTAGGAATGCGGACTGGCGCAGTTTGCTGATCATGCCGAGGCGTTCCAGCGGAGCATAGGTGAACGGGATGAGCGACTCGCCCACGTGGTATCGGGGGAACTTTTCCCGTTCCAGAACCAAAACCTTCCGCCCGTGCTCCGACAGCACGGCCGCGGCGCTGGCCCCCGCAGGGCCACCGCCAATAAGGATTGCGTCCCATTGATCAGAAATATTCTCAGTCATGTTACGAGGAGGGTTAGTCGTGAGTGCTTGCTACGGCCGGAGGGAGGATTTCGACGATCTCAGCGATCGGGCCCAGTCTCGGGTCGGTCAGGGTATTGCGCCGCCCAAAAAGTTCAGCCTTGGAGTCCTTGAGTTCAAGTGCGGCGCTCATGAATTCATCCGCCACAACCTTCAGATAACCCTTGGGTTTGCTCAGGAAGGGGATCTGGGCATCGCGGAGGATTTGCCCCAGTGGCACCCGGCCTTCGAGAACCAATCTCCGGGCGGGGGGCGGAAGAGCATGGAGATGAATCTTGATTGCACCGAATTCCACCGGCTTGCGGGTGCCATCTACTCGCAGCACGACCTCCCTCAGGCAGGCATCGCCGCCCAATTCCACACTCAGCACCTCCAGATGCAGCCTGTTGCCATGGAACGCAGAGAGGGTGGAGGTCATGTCCGTGTCGTGAACCAGCAGGGATCGATATGGCTCGGGCATATCCTCTGGCTGGAGCGCTTTGGCGGATGGGATCCGACGCCCTGCGCGTGCGCACGACTCGTCCAGCGGATGGAGCAGCGGCTGAACAGATGCCATCCTGTGTGGCGTGACGGAAGCGGAACTGGACGGTTGCGTGCTCAAGCGTAACGAGTGTTTCGATGTTCAGGCAGGAAGAACTCCTGCAGCAGGCGGTCCACCTGGAGCAAACCTTCGCGGTTGATACGCACGTAGTCTCCATCGACTCGCGCCATGCCCCATTGCTGGAGCGTTTGCAGGGGTTCTGCAAAACGTTGGAGCGGGTTGACTCCAAATTTTTGCTGGTAGTAGGACAGCCGGGTCTGGCCGAGCTTCAGCTGGAGTATGAACTCTCGGATGAGCTTCTCGTCGTTCGTTGGTGCAAGAGCTCGATAAACCGGCCGTTGGCCCGCCTGCATGGCGGCGATATAGGGGTCGAAGTCATGCTGGTTCTGGTAGTGAACGCCCCCAATGTGTCCGAAACTCGCCACTCCCAGGGCCAGCAGATCCGCTCCGGCCCAGAGCCTGTCCCGGTAGACGAAGCGCGTCTTCTCCTTGTTCCTCACCGCTGTGTAGGCGCTCGCCACGGTATATCCGTGCTTCTCCAGCTCGTTGAAAGCGTAGTCCACCCACCGTCGCTTCGTGTCCCAGTCGGCGACCGGCGCGTTGAGCTTTCCGTCCGCTCTCATCTGCTTGTAGATGGTCGTGTTGTAAGGCACTTCCATCTGGTAGATCGTCACGCTGTCGGGCGAAAGCTCGGCGGTTCTCCTGACACATTCGCGCCAGTTGTCCTCCGTCTCCTCAACCATGCCCGCGATCAGATCGATGTTGATCTGCGGAAAGCCAATCTCCCGCGCGTAAGCGTAGGCGCGTCCGATTTCCTTGGAGTGATGTGCACGTCCGTTGATCTCCAGGACATGGTCGTCGAAGTTCTCCACACCCAGGCTCAACCGCGTGACTCCCATCTCGCGAATGGCCTTCAGCTTGTGATCCGTGAGAGTCCCCGGCTCGGCTTCGAAGGTCACCTCCTCCACCTCATCCCACGGAAGCATTCTCTGCATGCCGCTGGTCAGGTGTTTCAGTTGATCCACGGACAAATAGGAGGGCGTGCCTCCGCCAAAGTAAACGAACGAGGGCTTGCGTCCTCCGATGAAAGGGAGCCCGGAGTAGAGCTCCATCTCGCGGAGGGCTGCGTCGATGTAGCTGCGTATCGCGGAAGCATCCTTGTCCGTGTAAACGCGGAAGTAACAGAAGTGGCAACGCTTCCGGCAGAACGGAATATGGAGATAAATCCCGAGGGGAGTGTCCGGGGTGGGCGGGCGCTGGAGAGCGGCCTCGAATAAAGGAATGCCATCGGTCTTCCAGGCAGAGAAGGGGGGGTAATTGGAAACGAAATAATTTCCAGCTGTCGTCTCCTTCTGGAGAACAGGCTTGGGGAGCAGACCGGCAGGTGGATGGGCGGTGTTGTCTGAACTCATGGCTTGCCTTCCGGTTTCGCTCCGAAGCAGTAGACGCTTCCATCGTCCGATCCAACCACGATCCGCCCCTGATCCAGCGCAGGTGAACTTCCCACCGGTTGGCCAATCTCGTAGCTCCAGAGCTTCTTCCCGTCCTTCAGCGAGAGCATGTAGAGAAATCCGTCGTCCGATCCGACCAGAACGCGATCCCCTGCGATGGCCGGTGAGCTATCGACTTTTCCGCGCGTCGGAAAAATCCATACCCCGGTCCCGTCGTTCCGATTGACGCAGTGAACACGCTTGTCGCGTCCGCCGAACACCACCCGATCCTTAGTGACAGCGGGTGATGAGAAGTAGGGGAAATTGCGGTCACGGTAACTCCACACGTTGGTGCCCTTCTCCAGATCAAAACAAAGGAACTCGTTTTCGTAGTGGCCGACATACGCAAACTTGCCGACCAAGGCCGCGGACCCCGCGATATAAGCCCCCGCATCGAACTCCTTCACCTTGGACCCGTCGGCGAGCGAGATCACATGCATCAAGGCATCGCACCCTCCGAACACCGTCCTGCCATCCGATATCGCGGGGGAACCGTTAATGTAGTTTCCGCTTTCGTATACCCAATTGCTCCGTCCGGTGGTCGCTTCCAGGCAGTACAGCTTGAAGTCGTAGCTTCCGGCGAGGATCCATTTTTCGTTTCCCTTGGGAGCGGATATCCAGTTCGGGCTGCCCAACACTTTGTCGCCGGTCTGGAATTTCCAGGAGAGCTTGCCGGTGGAGGCATCCAGGCAATAGACCCAGGAATCTTCCGATCCAAAATA
This sequence comes from Verrucomicrobiota bacterium, assembly GCA_016871475.1. Classification (GTDB taxonomy): domain Bacteria; phylum Verrucomicrobiota; class Verrucomicrobiia; order Limisphaerales; family UBA11320; genus UBA11320. Next base: position 1,311 of record VHDG01000016.1, on the reverse strand, counting down.
AACCCGCCCGTTCAGAACCAGCGGCGAGGATTCCAGAGATCCGTCCGTCTTGAAGTCCCACTTCTTTTTTCCGCTGGCCAGGTCGAGAGCGTGGAGTTTCTGGTCAGTCGACCCGATGAAAACCGTGTTGGAAACGATGGCGGCTGACGACATTACCGGGCCCTCCGTTTTGAACGTCCAGAGCTTCTCAGGCTTTTCCGGCAGGGCCGCCTGGGCCTCTGGCACGACTCCGGTGAGGGAGGGATTGGCCCTGAACATCGGCCAGTCTGCCAGGGCCGGGTGTACGAAAACTATCAGGGCGAGACTGGCAGCAGCTGCCTGTCGTGCCCCCGTCGGCAGTCGATGGAATGGCATTCTCATGAGGCTGGTCGCCCGTGCCGGGCAATGCTCCCACAATATGTTTACGTACCTCCCGGAAGGCAAATTAAATCATACCTATACGTATTATCGACTCGGACCTGGTTTCGCGTCAGATCAGCTAAGCCGGAACGATTCGGTAGGAAAGTGGACAGTTGCGCAGCAGACTCTTGCGAAGTGGGAGGCGTGAGGAGCGTGCGGATTGAATCGCAATACGTAAGCGACGAACAATGAAGCGCTTCCCAAGAGGATTAGGGAAATGGCCACTTTCCTACTGAATCGTTCCGGCCAAGGGCGGTTCCGTCCGTCTGCGAGCATCGAACGGGGTCACAAAGTCTCGATTTCCCTCGGAACGAGGAGAACTGATTTGATCGTGCCCCCCCAGGGCCGAAGAACGGCGACCTGCGAGCCTGACTCGACGGGGCTTGCTTGGTTCCCGATTTGGATGATCGGCCGCACTGCGAGAAGCCTATCCAGATCCCGCAGTCTGTCGCATCCAGAGCTTGTTCCAATCCCTGGCCAGTGGTGGCGTTGTGCGGGGACCAGAGAGAACTTCCAAACCGCGCAAGGTCCCGGTCGTGCGCGTTTCGATGCCTGGACGGGTGAAGCTGTCGAAAGTCTGTCGTTCTACCGTCGCCCCGGCACTGCCGAGATGTTGGGTATTTCCGGATGGGTTCTCTCTTGCGCCAACCAAAGGAACACCATCCGATGGATTTGCAATCCGTCGCGCATGGAAGTAATCGTGGGCCGAATTAACGAACACGACTTATCACAGCGACCTCGAGGCAATCCACCGACTCACCTCGCATCTCGCGCCGCCTGGACTCTCGTTGCCTCGCTCGCGTTCGTCTTGCACGGTTGGTCCGCTGTGCCCCGCGTACCTGTGATCGTTTACGCCGGCGGCTTCTCGCCAACGCTTCAAAGCGACGAACGCGGCGGGATCTACCTCGCTGA